>JAAZJU010000220.1 GCA_012800195.1 Clostridia bacterium | reverse complement strand
CCAAGGGTTTTGCATCCCACTATACTTTTCAAGACATCGTAGGGACAAGTGCCAGTCTTAAAAAAACAATGGAAATCCTTCGCAAAATATCAAAAACAGATAAGACCGTATTACTTTTAGGACAGAATGGCACTGGTAAAGAGCTTTTTGCTCATTCTATTCATAATCTTTCCCCGCGACGGGAGGGACCTTTTATCCCTATTAACTTTGCTGGTCTTCCCGAAAACTTAGCTGAAAGTGAATTATTTGGCTATGAAGAGGGTTCCTTTACTGGGGCCAAAAAGGGCGGTAAATTGGGTTTTTTTGAATTAGCAAATAATGGGACCATCTTTTTAGATGAAATTGGTGATGCTTCCCCAGCCATTCAGGCCCTTCTTTTGAGGGTACTTCAGGAACGACAAGTAATGCGTATAGGAGGGCAGCAGATGATACCAATTAATGTAAGAGTCATTGCTGCCACTAATAAAAATCTCCAGGAATTAATTGAACAGGGCAAATTTAGAGAGGATTTATATTTTAGACTGGCTGTTTTTCCTCTGCGGATTCCTTCTTTAAAGGAAAGAAAGGAGGATATTCCCCTCTTAGTAGATTTCTTTGCTAGAAAATATGGTGGTAAACAACTGAATTTCAGTCAGGAAGTGATGGTTAAATTTTGCGATTATTCTTGGCCTGGCAATGTACGAGAATTAGAGAGTGTTATTCAGTATTTGACAGTTGTCTGTGAGGATAATATAGTAACCACTAAAGATTTACCGGAGCAATTTAGGGAAGATGGTAACTTAGTCGAGAAAATAAGTAGAGAAGACAGTGATATCCTTAGTCTCTTGGAAGAAAGAGGTGACTTAGAGGATTTCTATTTTATATTGCAAGCCCTAAGGGAGGCCCAGATAAACAAGGAGACTATAGGGCGAGGAAGAATAAAAGAATTACTGGAGAATAAGGGAATAAGCCTCTCGGATTTTAAGATCAGGCATAGATTAAATATCTTAAAAAACCTGGGTTTGATTTACTCTGGTATTAGAGGGCAAGGTAGTAAAATTAATAGCCAAGGGATGTCAGTTTTAGAGCTTTTGGAAAAAGAAAGAGGATAAAAAATTCCCCTTAGTTTAACCTAAACCTAAGAGTTTAAGTTTACTAAGGAGGCATACACTATGAAAAAAGGAAAAAGGGTTGCAGAGGCCATTTTAGACCAATTGGCTAGTTGGGGTGTAAAAAGAATCTATGGTTTTGCAGGGGATGCTATTCTAGAATTTATAGATGCTATTAACAATCACCCCCAGATTGAATATATTTCCACAAGGCATGAAGCGGCTGCAGCTTTTATGGCTTCAGCTGAGTCTAAGCTAACTGGGAGAATAGGTGTTTGTACTGCAACCTGTGGGCCAGGATTGGCAAATCTCCTTAATGGTTTAGCTGATGCTTATTTGGATAAGGCTCCTGTTTTAGCTATTACTGGACAGGTGGATACTAAACACATTGGCACTAATTATAAACAATATATAGATGAGCAGGTGTTAATCCAGCCTATTGCTAAATACAGCACTTTACTGATTGATGGACAAGCAACTAGCGATATAGTGTATAAAGCTTTGCAAATTTCTTTGAGTCAAGGGGCAGTAACCCATATTGCTGTACCTAAGGATGTATTTGCCCAAGCCGCACCCTATCAAACCCGCGCACGAGATGTTATTTTCCCTGCCTATAGCAATCCCCAGGAGGAAGGAATAAATCGAGGGATTGAAATTTTAGCCAAGGCTAAAAAGCCCATCCTTTTAGTGGGCAGAGGGGCTAAGGATAAGGGGCACTTAGTAGAAGAATTGGCAGATTTGTTGGGAGCGGCTATTACCTATTCTTTACCTGCAAAAGGAGTGGTTAGTAGTGACCATCAATATCTGGTAGGGGGCTTAGGCCATGGAGGCACACATGGTACCTCAGAACTCTTAAAACAGACAGATTGTCTAATTACCATTGGATCTACTTGGTGGCCAGAGAAATTTGTACCCCAACAGGTACCTATAATTCAAGTAGACGGAGTAATAGAAAATATAGGCATCCAAGGTCAGATAACTTTAGGCATTCAGGGGTGTATAACTAAAACTTTAGAACTTTGGCTAGCAGGATTGAAATCTAAAAAGATAAATGAAAATTGGGTGAAAACTATCAAAGCAACTAGGAAAAAATGGTTGGAAGAATTGGCAAAGCGTATAAATAGTGATAATAACCCTATCTCGCCAGAAAGATTAATCCACTCTGTAGAAAAGTTTATACAAAAGGATGCTATTATTACTCTTGATGTGGGGGATCATGTTTTATGGTTTAATAAGGCCTTTAGGGGTCAAAATCAGGAAATTTTAATCTCTGGTAGCTGGCGGTCAATGGGCTTTGGTTTGCCAGCAGCCTTGAGTGCCAAGCTAGAATATCCCAATCGCCAGGTGGTAGCTCTTTTAGGAGATGGCGGTTTGACCATGAGCATGGGTGAATTAATTGTTGCTAAGGAAAGGGGTATAGCGGTTAAGGTCATCGTTTTTAATAATAAGTCTTTAGCTATGGAAAAAAATAAAATGATAGTTTCAGGATTAAGTCAAATTGGTACAAATATTTTAAATCCTGATTTTACTCAGGTTGCTCTCGCCTGTGGCTGGGAAAGTTACAAGGTAAAAGATGTAAGGGATTTAGATAATAGTATAAAAAAGGCCATTGAAAGCAATAGGCCAACCTTAGTTGATGTGGAGGTAGATGCTCCTATTCCCCCTCATACATCAATGTAATATAGGGATATTATCTATCTAACTCCTTATTACACGGCTAGAATTAAATACAAATAAAGGCAATTTTGTTGTGCAACTTTTCACATGTAAAATTTACTCGCTTTTTGTAGAAATATGTTGTAGACAAATAAATTGTGAAATATTATAATCTAAATACTGTTGTAATACAATTCAAAATATCTTAACTATGTTTGAAGTTTAATTTAAAGATATTTTGTATATGTATTATACATTAGAAGTTGACCAATATTTTATATTTCAACTATGGAATTTAGCTATTATTTTTTAATTAATGTAGTTGAAGTAATAAAATAGTTGGAAAACTTAATAAAATTAAACTAATTAAGGAGGCGTAAAGAATGAACAAACCTGAAGAACAGAAAAAAGTTGGTCTTACTGGATATTTAGCACTTATTTTCGCAATTGTTTTCTTCTCTGGTATTTTTGCAAAAACAGGAGGATGGCTAGGCATTTTTGATTTTACTGTCCTCAATGGTAGCTTTGGTAAGATTATTGGTGAGGGTGGCAAGGCCTTTGAATTCCGTGGTACTGGCGGTTTTGGTGCCAAAGATGGTTTCTTATTTGGTTTTAACTTAGTACCTACAGTAATGTTTGCTTTAGCTGTTGTTAATGTGGTTGAATATTTAGGCGCTCTAGATGCTGCTAGACAGCTTCTAACTCCCTTATTAAGACCAGTTCTAGGTATCCCAGGCAGTGCAGGTTTAGCTTTAATTGCTAGCTTACAAAGTACTGACGCTGGCGCTGGTATGACTAAATTATTATATGATAATGGTGAAATCACCAACGATGAGCGTTCTATATTTGCTGCTTTCCAATTCTCTGCAGGTGGTACAATTACAAACTATTTTGCTACAGGGGCAGCTTTATTTGTTCTGACTAATGCTGATGGTTCCGCGGCTGTAACAGTTCCACTAATTATTCCATTGTTAATTGTTTTTGTATTTAAAGTATTTGGTGCTAACTTAATGCGTTTCTATCTAAAGTCCACTAATAAAAAACAAAATAGTACACAAGCTCAGGCTTAAGGAGGGGGAAAATATGTCAGCAGAAGTAAAAGAGAAAAAAATGATTACGGACGTTTTTGTTGAAGGTGCTCGTAAAGGTTGGAATGTTGGTATAGGTAGTGTTATACCTAACGTTTTAATGGCTTTTGTTCTAATCAGAGCTTTAGATATTACAGGCCTTTTAGCTATTCTAGGTAAAGTATTTGGTCCAATAATGGCTATTTTCGGTCTTCCTGGTGAAGCTGCTACAGTTCTTATGGGTGCTTGGTTATCCATGGGTGGTGGTGTT
>JAAZJU010000219.1 GCA_012800195.1 Clostridia bacterium | reverse complement strand
TACCTATCTGCTAAATAATTCTTTAACTTTTTCTTCAGATAGTTTTGTGATATTCCAAAAACTGTCTGGTAAATCAGGCTTTACGAATTCTTCTAGGTTTTCCTCAGTTACAACAGGTAAATCTAAGTTCACTTGCTTGGGCACTTCTTTTCCTTGTAAAGCATCAATAGCTACTTCTAAAGCTGTAGCACTGACATAGGTAGGACAACATGGGGCAATACTACTAAAGCCATTATCCTTATTAGCTAGCCATGCCTTTAATAAACCATTATTAGCTTCTCCTGACATTGGAACTAAGGGTCTTCCCGCTGCCATGAAAGCATCAAGAGCACCCTGAGTCATGGCTCCTCCTTGAGACCAAACACCGTCAATTTGAGGATGGGCGGCTAAAAAGTTTTCAGTGGCTGCTTTCCCTTGGGCATAGTCCCAACCAGCATAAGCATCACCAATAATTTCGATTTCTGGATATTGGGCAAATACTTCCTCGGCCCCTTGATAACGCAAAGCATCAACGGCTGAACCTGCAATACCATTAAGAACAACAATCTTACCCTTGCCACCTAATTGATCAACTAGAAATTGAGCATTAACTCTGCCAAATTCTATTTCATCGATACCAACCTTTGAAGTAACTTTGTCGGAATCCACATAATTATCAAAGGAAATTACTACAATTCCCTTATCAATAGCTTCTTCACATACAGGTGCCAAAGCACTGGGTGAAGCAGCTGTAATCACAATAGCATCTACATTTTTAGTAATTAAATCTCTCACATCAGCTATTTGTTTAGAAATATCACCATTGGAGTTAGTTAAAATAACCTCATCAATAATCCCCTCAGCTTTTAATTGTTCCGCATAAGCCTTAAACTCTTCTTCCATTGAAACCCTCCAAGAATTTTCAATAGAGAAATTACTAAAGCCTATGGTGAAACCTTGGTCACCCTCTTCTGGTTCCTTGGCAGGTTCTGGTTTACTGGAGCAACCAGTCAAAGCAAAACCTAACACCAAAAAGAAAACTACCATATAAACAATGGACTTTTTAAACATTTAAAATTTACCCCCCTTATTTTTTTAACCTTATGTTTTTAGCCTTCGCTTTAAGTTTCTTACTTCCAATACTCCTTCCGCACCCCCTTATTTGTCCTACATAGGAAAAGAGATTATCAGTATAATATATTAGCTTGTATACAATAAATGCCAAAAATTTACTTCATATATCCTCCAGTCATAGCCGATGTAGCTAGCCGTTGGTATAAACCTAATACTCCCTTTGGCCCATTTAAATTAATTTTGACTCCTTTGGACTTGCGCAGGGCTATGACTTCATCTATTTCCTGTGGAGTTTTATATGAATTATTAATACCAACAATATTTAACTTTCTATTCGGAATGTCTATTTCAATTAGATCATCATCCTCCACAAAGGCTATAGTTCCCCCCTCTGCTGCTTTTGGAGAAATATGCCCTATAGCAGGACCCCTAGTGGCCCCCGAGAACCTCCCATCGGTAATTATGGCTGTAGTTGCTATTAATTGGGGACTAGCGGCCAGGGCCTCTGTAGTATAAAACATCTCCGGCATCCCACTTCCCTTGGGTCCGGCATAATTTATTACGATTATATCTCCAGGACTAATTTTTCCCTGGAGAATAGCTTGCCGAGCCTTAAGTTCATTATTAAAAACCTTAGCTGGGCCTATATGTACACACATTTGGGGAGCTACTGCTGCATATTTAACTACAGCACCCTCCTGGGCTAAATTACCTTGAAGAATAGCAATTGACCCTTTTTCACTGATAGGCTTTTCTAGGGGCAAAATTATTTCCTCTGGTCTTATGCCATATTTATCGAGATAACCATTATTGGAAGTAAGCCCTTTTTCTAAGGACTCTAAATTAACCCTAAGAGTCTTTCCCGTGCAGGTCATTACATCCAGATATAAGAAGTCCTTGAGTTTCAACATTAAAGCTGGAACTCCCCCTGCATACCAAAAATATTCTGTAGCATATTTACCCGTGGGGCGGGTATTTACTAGGCAAGGAACCTTCTTGTTTATTTCATCGAATAATTGAGGCTTTATTTCTACCCCAGCCTCCCTAGCTATTGCAGGTAAATGTAAGAGAGCATTAGTGGACCCAGAAATAGCAGCATGGATTACTATGGCATTATAAAAAGCTTCAAAGGTTAAAATTTCCTTACTGGTAATACCCTTTTCAATTAGGCTAATTATCTGCTTTCCCGCACCCCGAGCAAGGTTTTTAATAGTTTTTAAGGAAAAAGGCGCTACTGCACTGCCAGGTAGAGCCAAGCCTAAAGCCTCGGCCATGACCTGCATTGTCCCCGCCGTCCCCATAAATTGACAGGCTCCACAAGAAGGACAGGCATTGGCCTTCAACTGAGCAAATTCTTCAGTTGTTATTTCTCCCCTTTGCTGTTTTACATGATAAGTACCGATTTGTTCCAAAGTTAATCCCCCAGGTCCAGAAGACATTACCCCTCCTGGGACATGAATAACAGGAATATTTAACCTAGCAGCCGCCATTAAATGAGCGGGCACTGCTTTATCACAAGCAGATACTAGGACTAGACCATCAATGGGATTTGCTCTAGCATGAATTTCCACCATAGCAGCCATAATTTCTCTAGATACTAAGGAATAATTCATACCTTCATGACCTTGAGCTATTCCATCGCAAATATCAGTAACAGTAAATTTAGCAGGCTTTCCTTGCCCATACCTAATCCCTATTTCAATGGCTTCCACCAGTTGATCTAATGCAAAACTTCCGGGGTGGCTAGATCCTTGGGTGCTTTCAATTAATATCTGATAGCGATCTAAATCAGAACTATGCCAATCCATACCCAATCGTAAAGCATCAATTTCTGGTCCAACATTACGCAACTCTTTTGACCTAGTCATTTAAATTCCGACTCCTTAACTAAACTCAAATCATCTATTTTCCATATATTGGAATGGTGTTTCTAGTATATGTATATACATTTCTTGTTTATTTATAATGAAGAAAACAAAAAACTAGGCGGGAATTTATCCCCCTAGTTTCACAGCGGTCAAAAAGATTAGTAACCATTTCTTCTATCACTTTGCAATTGTAATTTTTATTGTTTATCCTCCATTTTTTCTAAAATATCCCCTGCGTGATCTAACCAATCCCCTGCAAAAAGCTCAACCATGCCAGCATCCACTGATGCTGCAATTTGAGGATCAATGGGTAATTTTCCTAAAACTTTTAGATTATGAGCCTCCGATATTTCCTCAATATGGCTTTCTCCAAAAATCTTATACTCTTTGTCACAATCTGGACATTTAAAATAAGCCATGTTTTCTATTAGCCCTATAATAGGAATATCCATTAATTCTGCCATTTTAACGGCTTTAGAAACAATCATAGAAACCAGCTCTTGAGGAGAGGTTACAATAATAATGCCATCCACATTTAAAGATTGAAATACTGTTAAAGGTACATCTCCTGTCCCAGGGGGCATATCTACAAACATATAGTCCACATCATTCCAGATAACTTCTGTATAAAACTGTTTAACAGTGTTAGACAAAATAGGACCTCGCCAAACCACAGGATCAGTTTCATTTTCTAATAGTAAATTAGTAGACATTATTTCAATCCCTGTTTTGCTTTTTACTGGTAGTAAACCAAATTCATTAACCGTTGCCTTTTCTTTAATACCAAAGGCTTTTGGTATTGAGGGACCAGTAACATCGGCATCTAGAATAGCAGTTTTATAACCCCTTCTATTCATTAGGATGGCTAACATAGAAGTTACTAAGGATTTTCCAACTCCACCTTTACCACTTACTATCCCGATAACTTTTTTAATATTACTTAAATCATGAGGTTTCTCCCGAAAATCAACCTGCGCTTCTTTTCTTTCGTTACAATTATTTTCGGAACAAGTACCACAACTTTGATTACAGTTCTCGCTCATATCCTATCTCCCTATCTATGTAAATTTTAATAGTTTCAGTATAAACTTCTTTGACAGCACTTCCAACTTTACCTTGTAGTAAGGCTTCTGCAAGCTTCGTTCTAGCTTGACAAGGCAGTATACCCCCCCTTTCTTCATTATTGGTATATGTCAATAATACTACAAAAAAATTCTATCCGCTTAAAGGATAGAATAAATCAGATCACTTTTTTCTTTAATTTTCATTTTCTCAAAATATTCATTTTCTAAGGGAATCCATTTTTCTAAAAATACTTTATGCATAACAGGACCATTTCTTTTTAAAATCCGCTTACTTTGTTCTTTCTCATCAATAGCCATAAATAATTTCAAGTGATAATTATCATTTAAGCTAGGATGCATACTATAGGAACCTTCAATAATGTTTAGTTTTTTGGGATGTACTAAGACTTTTTCCCTTAATTTCATCTCCTGGCAGTCATAAACTTGATACTGAAATTCTTTTCCACTCTGAATACCCCTAATTACCTCTTCTTTAAAACGCTGATAATCTACATTACCCCCAATTTCCTTTAATCTTTCCTCTGTTTTTAGCTCAGGGGTTAAAAAGAAGTCATCCATACGAAATAGATTACAATCATAGACACTGGCAATTAAATTAGCCAATGTACTTTTACCTGCACCACTATTACCATCAATGGCTACGATGACCGTTTGTTGAGTCTGCAGTAAGGAATCAATGGTGGTAAAAACATCAAAGTAATCCCAATACTCTGTTTGGACAATTCGATAGGCTGGGCAATAGTTGGCTCGATACACTTCACTATGGCTAACGG
>JAAZJU010000218.1 GCA_012800195.1 Clostridia bacterium | reverse complement strand
TATTACCTCTCGATTTATTATCATCAGGAAAAGAATACTTTAATGCACCTGAGGGACATCTATCAATGATTTTCATAATATCTCGTGCTTCCCCTTGGTTTACATCAATCCAAGGTCTACGCTCAGCATCAAAGACCTTGGGCAAGCCAGAAGTACATACTCCAGATTTTGAGCATAGCTCCGGGAACCAATGCACTATTATTTCATTATTTTGATATTCTTTCTTTTTCATTAATAATCACCTACGATTTTATAAGTTTTGAGTTCATTAATTATTTTCTTTCCTGCTCAGCAATTATATTTAGTAGATCTTCTTTTAAATTATTAGAAACAAGTATTGCTTCCTGTTCCAAACGAATATTCTTATTAACAAGGCACTGAATTATAGGATAAAAATCTCGATAATTTTCATCTAATAAAAGCTTTTCTAACTGTTTGTTGTAGGCCTTGCTAGTCTCTTCGCAATAATCTCCAAATTCTCTAAGAGTCTGAATATCCATAAACAAAGGTTTTAGGTCTGGTATAACCTCTTGTATAACCTTGAATATTCTAAAACCTCCAATATCAATATCACCCCAATGGTAATAATTAAGACTTATTTTTTCCCCTAAGGTAAAGGAATGAAGCTTTTTAAGAAGCTCTCTTTTTCGTGGGCCAGGAAATCCACCGATGTATATTAATAAGATATTCTTTGGAAGCCCTAAACCTGCTAGATAATGAAAGTTTGTCTTATTCTCAATAGTTAAAATAGCTTTTGCATTAATCCAAACAATTTCCATCTGCTGAGCAAGATTAGTATCAATAATACCGCCAAAAGGAAAGATGCCATAATCAATAAGTTGTCCTTCATATTTGAAAACAATAGTACCTTTTAACAATAATTCTTCGGTAGTTTTTTCGATACCTAATTCAGCCATAATATCATCATCATCCAAATCCTGTTGGGGAAAAGCAAATTTCCTAGCTATGGTCACTAAGCGCCTTTTCATATTTTTCTGAAAGACTTTACTATTGCCCAGATACTTTTTACTAAAAACCCTCTCAAGAATAGATTCACCCTTAAGATCATCTATCCCTAACAAAACATTGAATAATAGTTCCCGTTCTCCGTCCTCTTGGGGTAGAACACTAGGAATATTTTTATTTTTCATACTTTCTTCTTTCGTTGTTTGCAAAAAATCCTTTATCCATTTCATAGATATTTGGCTTTCTAACTTTCTTATCTGCTTTTGCAATTGTTCTACCTTGTTTTCTTTGGGTATTCTATCAGCTAATAAATAGGCTTCATTTAATTTTTCAAGATTCAAAGCAACATCATTCAAAAGGTTGCCCTTTTCAAAGGGTAACCAATTAACTGTGACAATCCCTTTTTCTTCAAGTTTTTGCACTGACTGGTGAATGGCCAACTTTAAATGGGGTTTATCAGTATCCCAATAAAGAGGCATATTTTTATGTGTAAAGAGAAATTTTACTTTTCGATTAATAAGAGCCTGCCCCTGATAATGACGGCTAGCTTCATATTTATCCAATAAACTATTTAAAATCTGAAGTTGAAAATTCATCTTAAACACCCATTTCTTCCAACTCTCGAGAATCAAAGGCCCTAATGATAGTTTCATTTTTAATTCTGGTTACACATAAATTGCGATCTACCAAAGGAGCAATATCACCTATTTTTTCGGTGGGGGCTGATAAAATAACCTGTAGACCTAGTTTCCGTATTAAGTTTATACTTTCTTTAATCCGTTGATGATCCATTTTACTATAAGCTTCATCGAAGACAATAATCCGGGCAGTGTTATTAGCCTGCTGCTTTATTCGATAAAGTTGAGCAAAGGAAGCTAGAACTGAGATATAGAAAGGGGTTTGGGTCTCTCCCCCAGATTTTTTAGAAATTACCCTGGAAAGTCGAGATTCTCTACCTTCATCGTCGGTGACAATTAAATCAAAATCCAAATATGTTCTGTAATCAGTATATTTCTCCAGATTCTTACTAAGAATTTCCCGTTTGTCAGCGGTTAATAAACTTTCACCGGTGTCAATAATCTGATTGAAAAGTTCTTCAACAACATCCCGATATTTTTTTTGGAAAGCATCAGAAAATAAAGTCAAACCCTCCATTAAGAGGTTATCACAAATCATATCATAATATTTTTTGTACTCCTGGTTGGGACTCACTTTAAAGCGATACCTATCCCTCCCCCAAGCAATATCCTTTAATGCTTTGTTTAAATCCTCAATCTGTTCTCGAGCATCATCTATATTACTTTTCAATTTACTAATAAAATCCTCTTTAAATTGTATTTGAGCCTTTTCCCGAGCGTCCCTGATTCTTTCCTCATAGTCCACTAGATGGGTATTTTCTAGCTTGTTTTTTTCTTCGGCATAAGCCTCATTATCCAAAGCTTGAATATTAAAAGCCCCAGCAAACTCCTGATTATAGTTAATCCGCTCCTCTAGTAAGTCCTTCCACTTTTTGTCCATCCGGGTCTGGGTGCTTTTAACTGCATGACCAAAAGAAGTAAATATCTGTTTGGAGTCTTGGCGTTTTTCCATCTCCTGTAGGAAACGAGGTTCCCCAATTTTTTCTATCCAATCGAAGGGGTATTTTCCCATAATAAAAATTTGCCTTTCTTCAATTTGCTTCTTTATTTCCGGAATTCTTTGTTCTTTTTCTTCTTTGGCCTCATCAAATCTACCTATACTTTTCTCCATTTGACGGATTTGACTATTTATGAAATTTATTTCATTTTCTACATCCGCTAAAGCCTTATCAATTTGCTTCAGATAAGTAAAATCCAAGCTGCTAAATTCCCGTGTCAACCTCTTCCATTCATTTTCAATATCCGGCAGAGTTAAAATAATATCCCTTAACCTAAGCATATTATCTATATTCTCATCATTAAGGATATTGGCCGATCTTAATTCCTTAAGCTTATCTAAATGAACTTCTTGGGTATTAAGTTTAGTTTTGGAGCGTTTCAGTTCTTCTTCCTTCATTTCTAGTTGTCTTAGTATTGCATTGCGGCCTATATAGGGAACCTCAAAACGACTAGGATGGAGCTGCCGTGCCACAAAGTTTTGATAGAGCATGCCCGAAGAGGTAATGGCAATTCTATAATCTCTTAAGTGCTCAACTTTTTCACACTTAATTACTTTTCCTAAAATAAAATCAGCATAAGCCCGAGCATAGGGATTGTCAGCCTCCACTTCTTCCGCCAGACTATTGGCCTGTAATATAGTGTTTTTAGTCATTACTTTTTCTATATCTATTAACCCAATATCATAAATTTTCCTGACAAATTTAAATTCATCATATATTTTTAGAGCATCTATAAAGTATTCCGGCTCTATAAGAAGATAAAATTTTTGTGTATGAAGGTAACCCTCAATAGCATTTCTCCAGCGTTCATTCTTAATTTCTAGACAATTGGCAAATATTAATGGTTCGATCCTTTTACCAAACTTTTCGGTTAGTTTCTCGGAAATAAGCCTCTGTAATTCAATAACTCCATCGGGAAAAGCTTTAATTCCTTTTTTTAAGCCCTCAATTTGTTCCTCCAGAAGTTTAACCTTTTTTACAAGTTCTTCGTATTCATTTTTTTCCTGTACATACTGTTCGGCTAGAAAACTTAATGCCCTCTGCAATACATTTTTTACCTGGTTTAGTCTTTCAATGGATAAAACATCTAAATTATTGCCCTTAATGGCTTTTAGAGTTTCTAGTATTTCTACCAAGTCCATTCTAGAGGGGTAATTGTTTTTAAGCCATTCATTAATTTCTTGCCACTGAAAATAGTAGCTTGCTGCCATTGTCAGAAGTCTTCTTTGCCCATCCTTTACTTCATTCCTTTTATTTTCCAATTGTTGAATTTTTTCATTCAATCGCTGTCTTCTTTGGTAAACATTAGAGTTAATTTTTTTATTGAATAAATAATCCTTTTTTTTATTTAAAAGATTAATTTCCTCTTCTTTGCCTTTTATCTCCTCAGTAGTTTCAGTCAATTTCTTTTCCAAAGCTTGTATTTCTGACAGTAAATTAAGAATCTCCTCCTGCAGTACTTCCTCCTGAGCTCGATCTGTTAAATAGCTCTGCATCTCATAGCGTTGTTTTTCTTCCTGGTAACTATCGTACTTTTTCTCTACTTCTCCCAAAACCGCCAATCGCTTTTTAACCATTTCCAATTCCTGTTCCCACTGTTTGTAGTATCGAATTGTTTCTTGCATATCGGTAATATCAATGCTATTATCTACATCACAGACGAAATCACTGATAAATCCCTTAATATCCATTATGGGAGAAAATGGCACAGCTTTTTTTAGGAGCCTAAAAAACTTTTGATTAACTTGCCCTAGCTTAGCCAATAACACTTCTTTATAACTGCCATTGGTATCAAAAAATCCATATTTGCTCTTAGGAAAATTATTTGATAAATTAGCCTTTAAACCCTGACGGTTAAGCTCCACACCTTCTACGATAAAATGATTTGCAGGTAAGGGAGCATTTAAATAAAAAAATTGGTGCCCATGGTCTCCATCACTATAGCTGTCAAAAATAACCCCCACACAAAAAGACTCTTGCGATACCTGATCTGTAAATTCCAGCACTATATAGGAAGAAAAATCACCCTCCCGAAGATAAATAGTATTTGTCTGTTCATCTTCAGCTATTTCTCCCCGTAAATACCCTTTTAAGGTCCTCTGAGATTTATCATTGGCAGCCTTATTAAAAAAATAACCACTGGTGTCCCCTAAAAGTACCAATTGCATGGCATCAATTATTGTTGATTTACCTGACCCGTTTTTACCAGTAAGAAAATTTATTTGGGAAAAATCAATTACTTGATATTTAATATAGTGCCAATTAATCAAGAGCATCCGCTTCAATTGTTTCATCTTCATCACCTTCATCCATTAAGTGATCATAAACATGGGAAATCTTTTCATTGGTAACTACTAGAAAAATAGCAGGATAGATAATAATCCTGGTTTCTGGACTTGTCCAATCCCCTTCAATTCGATCGATAATTTGAAATTTTTTCAGGGTACTTAATCCCCCCCTAAGGGCAGTATCCGGTGGTTTTTTCTCCACCAATCCCAAATTAAACATTTTTTCAACTAATTCTCCTACCGTAGTAAAGCCATGCTTAGCTAAAGTTAATTTTTCCCGCTGTTCCTCATAAATAAGTCTAAGAGTATATAAAAAAAAAGTGGTGTGCTTGTCCAGCCGATAACGATTGGTACCGAAGCGATTATATGCAGCCATAACTCCAAGATAGCTATCAGCTTGGATATGCCAACCAGCCATTTTTAAATACTCGTTCAATAAACTAAAATGGCGTTCAATGTAGCGATAATCTCTACTTATAGTCAAGTTCTTTATTTTGTAATCAAACTGTTCCCTTATAACAAAGGTCCTCGACAATAGCAGGTTAACAATCCTTGAAAACTCTTCTTTATCTTTATCACTAAGACGCTCCCATTCTTGATTCCACATAGTTTTTCCTCACTTTTCCCTTTTTATCAGCATTTTAGGTATCCGATACCCATTAACTTTTAAATAATCTTCAGTAAATTCTATCTCATAGGGTACATTCTCATCAGCCTTCACAACGGCCAGAATTAATTTAATAAAATCCTCATCATCTTTAAGTTTTAAATCTTGAGAACGAAGTATGCCTTGTTGTTCCAATTGACTCATAATGTATTCTACTACTTTGCGATGAGAGAAGATATTTTTTAATCTGTCTTTAAAATCTTTCAGCTCCTGCTCCATTTCCTGAGAGGAAATTTGAGTATTCAAATCACGCTTAATTGGCTGATGCTCCCTTTTTTTCTGGGGTTGAACGAATAAAGAATATTCATCAACATAACTTTGCTGAAATAAAGGTAAATCCTCCATTATTAAAGAAAGATTTTCTACATCTGTATCCTTTAACTTTGCCAGTTTTTTTATTATTTCGATTAACTTTCCTTTGCTATCCTGGCCTGTGTTTAAAAAATATTGCATCCGTTCCAACGAGGCCCGAGCATAAGCACTGTTTTTCCTATCAATAGCGGACAGCATCTTGTCAATTTCCCGATAAGTATCCTGTATATCCCCCAGCATCATAATAACTTCCTGCCTGCAATCTTCTATGCTGGGGGCTACCCCTCTTTTGAGGGCCGTTTCAGACATTTTTTCTATCAATAATGGTGTAAACAACCATTCCTTAACTATTTTTATGATTCTGGTTTTAAATCTAGGAACACTATCAAAGGTTTTTAAAGGATGATAAATTTTATCGGAAATTTTGGCCCTAAAAATATCAAAATGTTCTTCAAGAATCTCTTTAACTTTAAACTGATCCTGCAGCCTTTGATGATAAAAACGCAAATTAGCCAATAACTCTCTTAAAGAATTCTGTAAATGTTCTGTTAACTGATGGGCCTGACGAAGTCCGTCATACATATATTCATCCTTTTCCTCATCAGCTGTTTTAAGAATTGAGTATGTGGAATAGACAAAACCATTGTATTCAACGGATTTCCCATGAAGTAGATCATAAACCATGTTTAAAAATTTACTAGCATAAACGGGAAGGATAAATTGTTCAGTAAAACTTTTGGCATCTTGTTCCCTCTCTAACCAACCTGTTTCTAAAAATTTGCGGATTATAAAGTGAGCCCGGGAAGAAAGATTATCATCTAAGCTTAGAGGGCCTTCTTCTCCCTCCAATTCCAAGATTTGAGTTTCTAAGTTAGCAATTAGACTGGCTACCAGATCTTCTTTAGTTACAATAGGAGAGTTACGATAAACATCCCAGAGAACCATTAAGGCCTCAGCGTAGATTTTTTTATTAGTGGAAGTGAAAACTGTATAGAAGTTTTCGGGAAAAACATCATAAAATTTCATAATAAAAGCTCCAATGCTTAAATATTAAAAAGACATTATTATTCTTGACAATATATTTGCTATAAATAATAACATCTGCAATATTTTAATCAATCAAACAACTATGGTAATTATGGGTAATTTGTCAGAATATGTAACAGGATTTACATAAGAATGATTATGAAAACTAGGTTTGACTTTTCAACATTATTTTTATGCTTTAGCAATCCGACGAACCAACTTTGCCTATTCAGGCTTTGTATAATTATACTATAAATTCTCCTTTAATATTTTTATTCCTTTATATCGAATATAAAAAAAATATCTAGAGAAATTCTCTAGATATTCAGATAATATTAGCTTTGCTTAAGTGTTGTACAAGGTACTAAACATGGT
>JAAZJU010000217.1 GCA_012800195.1 Clostridia bacterium | reverse complement strand
GGGCCGATATATAAGAGAATATCTCCCTCTTTTAAAACAAAACTGGATTCAGGTGCAAAGATTTCTTCACCTTCCCGCTCAATTGCCACGACGGTAGCATCCGTCTCACCACGGAAGTTAATACTTACTAAACTCTTTCCAGCTAAAGAAGAACCTTTCTTAATTTTTATTTCTTCAACCTTAGGTAAGACATTAGATATATACGAGCTAAAATTCATAATTTTTTTCATTTGGTTTTCAATGGCTAAGTCAATTTCTTTACGTTGTTCTAAGAGTCTAGAAAACTCTTGTTGAGCTTGAATAATATCTCGTCTATGTTTAAAATTTTCTAAATACTTGAGCGCCGCAGTTCTATTAACAACCATAATCCCTCTGCCTGCTACTACTTCTACTATTCCTATACTTTGCAACAAGGCCACTGCGCGACGAATAGTTTCTGGAGATACATTATACTGTCCAGCTAAGGTGGACCTACCATACAACTTAGTACCTACCTTATATTCATTTTGGGCAATTTTTGTTGCTAAATCAACGGCTATTTGTTCATATCTGGGAATATCCGTTATATCCCTATAATTCCCGTTCACTGTAGTGCCCTCCTTTTCTTGTCTTCCAACAACTTCATTATAACTAGTTGTGGTTAGTAGTGCAAGCCTCTTCAATTAAATGCTAACTTTAATAGGGGTGGTGTGATTACCGTTGTAATCAGAGTGACCATAATCATGGCTGTGAATAATTCCACTGAGATGATTCCTTCTTTTAAACCTATATTGGCTACTATGAGGGCTACTTCACCTCTTGAGATCATTCCAGAGCCTATAATCAAGGAGCTTCTTAGGTTAAAACCAGCTAAAAGCGTTCCTAGGCCAGAGCCAACGACCTTAGTGAAAATGGCTATTAGCGACATGATAATAGTAAATAATACTACGCCCCCCTTTAAGGCTGTAATATCCACATTAATACCTACACTAAAAAAGAAGAGGGGAAAGAAAAAAGAATTACCTAAGGTTTCTATGCCTTGGATAAGTTGATAGTTGTATTTAGTTCTTTTAACCATTATTCCCCCTATATAGGCTCCTACTATTCCCGCTAAGCCAAAGTATTGAGAGATCAAGGCAAAAACTAAAGCAATGATTAAAGCAAAAGTAAGGATCCCTTCTGTTGCTAAAACTTTAGCAGACCAACCCATAATGACAGGTACTAGAGTGTAACCTAGCACAAGAGCTAAAAGAAAAAAACCTGCTATTTTTAATACTAACATTAATCCTAAGATTTCGACGGCTTCCTGGCCTAATCCCAAACCTAAAACCAGACTAAGAATTATTAGCCCTAAAATATCATCAATAACTGCTGCTCCTAAAATAGTCATTCCTTCACTGCTATTTAATTTCCCCAGCTCCCTAAGAGTTTGAACGGAAATACTAACACTGGTGGCCACGAGAATAACAGCAATAAAAATAGAGGTTTTAAAGGAAAAACCAATAAAAAAAGGAAAAGCCGTCCCTAAAATCAAAGGTAATAAAACACCACCTAAGGCCGCTAGAGTGGAGGGTATAATATTCCTTTGGAATTCGCTGACATCGGTTTCTAGACCCGCTAGAAACATTAAGACTAAAACTCCCAATCCAGCTAATTCTTTAAATATCTGGTCAAACTCAACCCATCCTAAAAGGGATGGACCTAATATAACCCCTACAAGCAATTTCCCCAATAGAGCAGGTTGGCCTAATTTCTTAGAAATATGACCTGCTACTTTTACGGAAAATATGATGATAATTAGCTGAGCTATAAAATCCATCTTACTCCTCCTGCAATAATTCTCTGATTACCTATCTATCTATTTCTATTACTTCGTCAGAGAAAAATTACTATGAAGGGAGAAAAGAAATTGAGGAAGTGCGTAAGTGTGACGGCCAAGGGGATATTCCCTTGGGACAGTGTGTGAGTGGGTAAGAAAAAGATTTAATGAATGCAGCTAATAGCATGTCAGTTTTTAAGTCTGATTGGTTACAGTCTACTGATGTAAGTCTGTCATTCTGAGGGAGGAGCGACCTAAGAATCTCAGACCCGAGATCCTCCGCTAAAGCTCAGGATGACTAAAAAGTTTATCCACTGTCATTCAGAGTATCCTGTGAGCTATCACACTGTCATGCAGATTTACTTATAAGCCGTCGCACTGACCTACAGGCTAGCTTGTGAGACGACACACTGTCATACAGAATTTCCCATAAGCCATCACACTATCTCATATAAGCTTTTACTACCCGATCATTACCAGACCAATCCTTAATTATTGTAACCTCCCTAAATCCATTATCCTCACAAAGCTGTTTAACCTCCTGGCCCTGTTGGTAGCCTATTTCCAAGAGAAGGAAGCCATCAGGTTTTAAATAGGCTGGGGCTTGTTTAGTTATTCTGCGATAGAAATCCAGACCATCTGCTCCACCCCACAAAGCTAAATGGGGTTCCCTTTTTACCTGGGGTGCTAATTCTTGCATTTCCTGAGAGGTAATATAAGGGGGGTTACTAACTACAAAGTCGAACTTATAATCCTGAGTAAGGGGTTCAAATAAATCCCCTTGGTAAAAGGTAATTTTATGGTTTACTTGGTTATTAAGACTGTTGACTTGGGCAATTTGCAGGGCTTCCGGAGAAATATCCGTTGCAATTAACTCTGCACCTGGGAGATGCTTGGCTAAGCTAATAGCTATGGCCCCACTGCCGGTACATAAGTCTAAGATTTTTAGACCAGTCTTCTCTGGGGCTATTTTAATTATTTCCTCTACTAATACCTCTGTATCACTTCGGGGTATTAGGACATTTTTATCCACCACAAAATCAAGACCCATAAAATTTTGTTTGCCTAAGAGATATTGGAGGGGTTCCCCCTCAGCTAAGGCTTTAATAAGTTCCTGGAATCTGCTAACTTCCTCTTTATTTAAAACCTTTTCTGGGTAGGCCAACACCTTTTCCCTGGACCAACTTAGGCTATGAGCCAATAATAGTTCGATTTCTAATCTGTTCGGTTTTTTTAAAAAAAGGACTGCCCACTGCAGCATTTCACTTACAGTAGGAAGTCCATCCCTTGAAACCATTCTAATCCACCTGCTTTAATTTTTCTGCTTGGTCTGTGGTGGTTAAAGCAATAACTAATTCATCTAATTCCCCAAGTAATACTTGATCCAATTTATGAAGGGTTAGATTGATACGGTGATCAGTTACCCTCCCTTGAGGGAAGTTATAGGTTCTGATTCTTTCACTACGATCTCCTGTACCAACCTGAATTCTCCTAGCAGCTGCCATTTCACCTGCTGCTTCGCTCTGAGCTTTTTCTAAAAGTCTAGCTCTTAAGACCTTCATAGCTTTATCTTTATTCTTATGCTGAGATTTTTCATCCTGACAGGAGACAACTAGCCCTGTAGGAATATGGGTAATCCTTACAGCAGACTGGGTAGTATTTACAGACTGACCCCCAGGACCACTGGAACAAAACACATCTATTCTTAAGTCATTGGCGTCGATTTGCACATCAACCTCTTCGGCTTCAGGCAAAACGGCCACAGTGGCTGTGGAAGTATGAATACGACCTCCAGATTCGGTGGTAGGCACCCTTTGAACTCTATGCACACCACTTTCAAACTTAAGCTTACTGTAGGCACCTTTTCCTTCAATGGAAAAGCTGATTTCTTTTATGCCATTAATATCTGTATAGTTGGAGCTTAAGATTTCTGTTTTCCAACCCTTGGATTCGGCGTAACGAGTATACATTCGGAATAAGTCAGCACCAAATAAAGCAGCTTCGTTACCACCAGCGCCTGCCCTGATTTCCATAATAACGTTTTTCTCATCATTGGGATCCTTGGGTAATAAAAGAATCTTTAATTCACTCTCTAATTGTTCCTTTTTCTCAGTTAGACTGTCATATTCCAACTCAGCCATTTCTTTCATTTCCGCATCGAGCTTATCTTCCAGAAGTTCTTTAGTTTCGTCCAGCTCGTTTAAAACACGCTTATATTCCCGAAAGGTCATTACAATCTCTTCTATTTCTGATTGGGCTTTAGCATGTTTTTGCAGTTCACTAGGTTGGTTTATTATCTTTTCATCGGAAAGGAGCCTAGTTAACTCTTCATATTTCTTTTCCAATTGTTCTAATTTATCAAACATTAATGTAACCCCTTTGCCATTTTGCAATTTGCAAAATGTTTTAATCTTAAAAGATGTAAAAAGCAGAGCTAATGCTCTGCTCTAATTATTTAAGACCGTATTTATTCTTAAATTTCTCTACCCGACCAGCAGCGTCAACAATACGCTGTTTTCCAGTAAAGAAAGGATGGCATTTTGAGCATATTTCTACCTTAAGTTCTTCCACTGTAGAACCAGTTTCAAATTCATTGCCACAAGCACAGATAACTTTAGCCTTAACATACTTTGGATGGATTTTTTCTTTCATCGGGTTCACCTCTTTCCACCAGATTCCTTCAAACACTTTTTATATTATAATGCTTTT
>JAAZJU010000216.1 GCA_012800195.1 Clostridia bacterium | reverse complement strand
ATGTCACAGCGGCACATCCGGGAATATTCACTTGCATCGTGGCACTATGACACATCCCAGCATATTCACTTTCATCGCCACATGACTTCAAAGCCATAAAGCTCGCCCACTGACAAATAAGCTAGACCGTTAGCTATTAATTTTCCATTTAGTCCCTTGAGGAGCATCTTCTAAGATAACTCCTAGCTCCTTAAGCTTGTCTCTGATTAAATCAGCCGTAGTAAAATCTTTATTTTTCCGGGCCGTTTGTCTAATTTCAATGATTAGTTCCATTAAACCTTCAAGGATTTGTCCTTTTTCTCCCTGCTCTACGGCAAGATTAATCCCAATAACCCCCATTAAATCTTCAAAAACTTTCTTCGCTCCAGCTAGAGCATCTTTATCCAGTTCTTTTTCACTGGAATAGGTATTAATATCCCTAGCTAAATCAAACAAGGCTGCAATAGCCAAAGCCGTATTGAAGTCATCATTCATAGCTTGGACAAATTGTTCTTGAGCATTTTTCGTTGCCGCAATAAGTTTTGCCCCATTTTCAGAAGAACCAGCATTTTTTAATCCATATTCTAATTGAGCATAAGCATTTCTCAATCTTTCCAAACCCCTTTGGGCAACCTGTAACCTTTCATCATCAAAATCAATGGGACTACGATAATGAGTGCTTAATAAAAAGAACCTTACCACCATGGGATCAAACTTAGCTAATATATCTCTTAGTAAGAAGAAGTTCCCTAGGGATTTGGACATTTTTTCTTGATTTACGGTAATAAAACCATTATGGAGCCAGTATTTGGCCATGGGCTTTTCCCCTAGACTTTCAGTCTGAGCTATTTCGTTTTCATGGTGAGGGAATATTAAGTCACTGCCACCTCCATGAATATCAAACTCATCTCCTAAATATTTACAAGACATAGCCGAACATTCTATATGCCAACCAGGTCTTCCCTGGCCCCAAGGACTAGACCAACTTAATTCCCCATCCTTTGCTTTCTTCCAAAGGGCAAAGTCCAAAGGATCTTTTTTTCTGGCATCTACTTCTATCCTAGCCCCCGCTAATAAATCATCCACGCTTCGACCTGAAAGTTTGCCATAGTCATCAAATTTCCTAACAGAAAAATAAACATCACCGTCAATTTCATAGGCCTTCCCTTTTTCTATTAACTTTTTAACAAAGTTAATAATTTCATTGATATGTTCACTGACCTTGGGATGAACATCAGCCCTTTTAACATTTAATTTATCAGCATCCTTAAAATATTCATCAATATACTTAGCTGCCAGCGCTAAAGGCTCTGATTTTTCCTCTTGGGCTTTATTGATAATTTTATCATCTACATCGGTAAAGTTTTGTACATAGGTGACCTGGTAACCTAAATATTGAAGATATCTTCTTACTGTATCAAAAACCACAATAGGTCGGGCATTTCCCAAGTGAATATAATTGTATGTGGTAGGTCCACATACATACATTCTAACCTGGCCCTCCCTAAGGGGCTCAAATTTTTCTTTGCTCTTAGTTAAAGTATTGTAAACATGTAGTTCACTTACTCTTTTCATAATTACCCTCCAGTTCATTAACTTTTTCTTCCAAGCTCCTTATTTGCTCTTGCATGCTAACTATCATTTCTAAGATAGGGTCTGGAAGATTATTGTGTTGCAAATCAATTTCATCGGTAGCTTGTTTACTTAAGTTTACACCATCTCTGACCACAATTCTACCAGGGACACCTACAACGGTACAATTTGCTGGCACCTCTTTTAATACCACTGAATTAGCTCCTATCTTAACATTGTCTCCGACAGTGAAAGATCCTAAGACCTTAGCACCTGTGCTTATTACCACGTTATTTCCAATGGTAGGGTGACGCTTGCCCTTTTCCTTCCCCGTGCCCCCCAAAGTCACATTCTGATAGATAGTTACATTGTTCCCTATTTCTGCAGTTTCTCCAATCACAACCCCTGCCCCATGGTCAATAAATAAGCCTTTGCCAATTTTGGCCCCGGGATGAATCTCGATATTAGTAAAAAATCTACCCACCTGGGATATAAATCTAGCTATCACAAACCATTTCCTTTGATAAAACCAATGAGCGACTCGATAAAACCATTGAGCGTGTAAACCAGGATAATTAATTAATACCTCTAAAAAGCTTTTTGCAGCTGGGTCTCTCTCAAAAATCACCTGAACATCTTTTCTTAAAGTAGTAAACATTTTAACCTCCTCTTTAGTTATAAAACCTGTTTCCCCATTGTCTGTCTACGACATAAAAAAGTCCCTCATCTCTACAGAGACGAAGGACTTCGCGGTTCCACTCTGATTAGATAACCCTATTGAGGATTATCTATCTCTAAGGCCTGTAACGGAGCCATCCGTATAAACCTACCTCCAGAAACGCTAAAATGCGATCTATTAAACTAACATCCCTGGTATTCGGTTTATCGATTCTTAGGTGCACTTCACCTTTAACCTTCCTAGGTTTGCTTACAGCCGGTGACAAACCCTCTCTGTAGGGAGCATTAAAAGCTACTTTCCTAATCATAATCTTTTACTATCAGTTAAAAGGTTACTAACCATTATATGGAGCAGACCCAATTGTGTCAATAATATCTTATAAGAAATTTTCACGGGTCAGTATGACGGCTAATAAGGCAATCTGCATGATAGTTTGTTAAGAAAAAACAGTGTCATCGTGACACCGTGCCACTTGCCACCAAAAACCGAGACATGTCTGACAGATAATCTCTCTGGTTAGAAATATCTGACCAGGTAAATTTACTTGTTAGATTTTTCTATGTCACAGCGGCACATCCGGGAATATTCACTTGCATCGTGACACTATGACACATCCCAGCATATTAACTTTCATCGTCACACATCAATAGAATATTCCCTATCATCGTGGCACTGACCAATAAGCTAGACCATATAGTTATAATGCCCCCACACACTTACACACTGACCTAAGGAATAACTCCGAAGCATTCACACTTACCCACTTACACACTAACTTATAAGCTAGACCCTTAAGCTTATCCTACTGTTTTTTCTATTCTTTTTAGCACATTTTCCTTACCTAAAGCGGGGATTATACTGTGCAGTTCAGGCCCGTGCATTTTACCAGTAATAGCAATCCTAATGGGCATGAAAACCTTTTTGCCTTTTTGTTTAGTTTCCTTAGAAACCTCTTTAAGCATTGTTTTTACTGTCTCAGGAGTCAATTCCTCTACAGTCTTTATTTTTTCCTTTAGAGTCTCAATAACCAAAGGTACTTGCTCCTCTTCTAAAACTTTTTTCAGATCTTCACTTTCCAACTCAACCTGATCCCCTACAAACATATCTATATGCTCTAGGACTTCTTTAAGGGTATGAACTTTTTCTTGCAGTCCATTAATAACTAGCTGTATCCATTGGTAATCTCGGTCCGATAGTTTTTCAGGAAGATGACCAGCCTCTTGGAGTACTGGAATAAATAAATCCCTTATTTCTTCATTTGAACATCCTCTAATATATACTCCATTAATCCATTTTAATTTATCTATATCAAATACCGCTGGTCTTTTGGACACTCTCTCTAAAGAAAATTGTTCAATTAGCTCCTCCATAGTGAAGATTTCTTCTTCACCCTCGGGGGCCCAACCCAATAAAGCTAAGAAGTTAACCACGGCCTCAGGCAAGTACCCTTGTTCCTTATATTGCACTACGGAAGTAGCACCATGTCTTTTGCTCATCTTGCTCTTGTCTTTACCTAGAATTAAAGAAACATGGGCAAAAGTTGGAGTTTCCCAGCCTAGAGCTTCATAGATTAAGATTTGTCTGGGAGTATTGGATAGATGCTCCTCAGCCCTAATTACATGGGAGATTTTCATTAAATAATCATCAATAACAACTGCAAAATTATAAGTGGGAATACCATCTGATTTAAGAATCACATAGTCCCCTATACCATTGGATTCAAAAACCACCTTACCTCTAACCAAGTCATTGACCACAATTTCCTGATTTCCAGGAACCCTAAATCTAACCACAGGCTTACGACCTTCTTGGATAAACTGTTCCTTTTGCTCAGGGGAAAGTTCCCTGCATTTTCCCAAATAACGAGGGGGTTCACCCTTAGCAATCAACTCTTGTCTTTCTTCTTCAAGCTCTTCTTCAGTACAATAACAGTAGTAAGCTAAGCCTTTATCAATCAACTCTTGGATATATTTTTTGTAAATAGCTAACCTTTCCATTTGACGATAAGGACCATAGGGGCCACCTATATCTGGACCCTCATCCCAATCAAGGCCTAACCATCTTAAAGAATCAAATATATTATCTTCTGATTCCCTACTGGATCTTTCAACATCGGTATCCTCAATCCGGAGAATAAATTGCCCCTTAAATCTTTTAGCTATTAGATAATTAAACAGAGCTGACCTTGCCCCACCTATATGTAAAGGTCCCGTAGGACTAGGAGCAAACCTTACACGACAATTTTCCATAATATCCACACCTTTCATTTTCCATATAATGCAACCTCAAACTTGCCATCCTATTTAATTAAAATTTTATAATGGTTCGAAAGCGCATGAGCATATAAAAATTTTTACGGAATTACGCGCTCACGGGCCGTAGGCCAACGCTAAAACGGACCTAATGAATTACTTATTAGTCAATGTGCAAACTGCATAACCTGCTATACCTTGTCCTTGACCAGCAAAGCCCAACCCCTCTGTAGTTGT
>JAAZJU010000032.1 GCA_012800195.1 Clostridia bacterium | reverse complement strand
TTTGCTCTACAATTTGATTACTCTTTTCTAACTCATAGGGGCCTGGGGTAGCAGTCACAAAAATCACCTGATTAACCTTCTCTTCAAACTCAGGGAATTTTAAGGGCCTATTGTCTAAAGCCGAAGGCAATCTAAATCCAAAGTTTACCAAATTCGTCTTGCGTGAACGGTCCCCTTCGTACATGCCTCCAATTTGAGGTACTGTTACATGGGATTCATCAATAAAAACTAGAAAATCCTCAGGAAAATAGTCTAGCAGGGTATAGGGGGGTTCTCCTGGTTGTCGCCCTGTCAAGTGTCGAGAATAATTTTCTATACCAGTACAAAAGCCCACCTCTCGAATCATTTCTAAATCATAGCGAGTTCTCTGTTCTATTCTCTGAGCTTCCAACAACTTATCCTGTTTTTTAAATTCCTTTAACCTAAGTTCCAACTCAGCTTCAATATTTTTCAAGGCTATTTCTAAATATTCTGGGGCTGTTACATAGTGACTGGCAGGAAAAATACTAACATGCTTTCTTTGTCCCAGAATTTCTCCTGTTAGAACATCTATTTCCAAGATTCTATCTATCTCATCTCCAAATAATTCAATTCTAATTGCCTTTTCAGCTACTGACGCCGGTAAGATCTCAATAACATCTCCTCGTACACGGAAAGTACCTCGCACAAAGTTAACATCATTGCGCTCATATTGAATATCTACCAGTTTTCTTAAAATAAAGTCCCGGTCATAAATTTGTCCCACCCGTAGAGAAAGGGTTTGTTCTCGATAATCTTCTGGTGAACCCAAACCATAAATACAAGATACACTAGCCACAATAATTACATCCCGCCGTTCTAAAAGAGCAGAAGTAGCTGAGTGCCTTAATTTCTCAATTTCCTCATTAATTTGGGCATCTTTCTCTATATAGGTATCAGTATGGGCAATATAGGCCTCTGGTTGATAATAGTCATAATAACTAACAAAATATTCAACAGCATTTTCTGGAAAGAATTCCTTAAACTCACCATATAATTGAGCAGCCAGAGTTTTATTATGAGCAATTACCAAAGTAGGTCGGTTGACTTCAGCTATGATTTTAGCCATAGTATAGGTTTTCCCCGAACCAGTAACCCCTAAAAGGGTCTGTTTAGGGAGGCCACTATCTAGTCCATCTACCAGCTCTCTTATGGCTTTAGGCTGGTCCCCCTGGGGTTGATATTCCGAAACTAATTTAAATGTATTATTCATTAATTTCCACCTCAAATTTTTAGGCTGAATTTAAATATCTTATAGTTTTAGTTAATTTTCATTGTTCAACAGGAAATTATATCATATTAAATATACCAATACAGCCACTGGCCTTTAGCACTTTTTCCCTTAATTAATCACTAAGAGTAATTATTATCATTAAGGAGTTGTAAAAAAGGTGCCTATGTCGCTAATTCAAAATGGCACCTCTTACTTATATATAGTATAAATTATGAAAGGTTTCTAGTCTACTCTCCACTGAGTTAATCAGAGTTTTTCTTTAACATATTTTTAACTATATCCACTAAGACTAATTCACTGATATGGTGAACACTACTAAAATCCGTAACCCCTAAATAGATTTCTTCAATTCTTTCATTAATTCTATTAATCTTAGCCAAGCTTTGCATGGCATCTATTATTATTTGAGGATTCTCGGGGACTTTTTCCACATATACTACATGGGGATTATTGATTGGTTTAAACTGAAGGTCAAAGCTTTTTATCCCTATAGCTAGATTACTCTCCCTAATCACCAGAAGTTCAATGATTTCAGGCTCCAGAAAATTATGGTAGACTTCTGTATTTACTCCTCCCTCTTCTAGAGTCTTAGCAAAGAAGGTTAAAATTTCACTGGCGGAATGAGAATCTAGATTATTAAGATAACGCTTATCTTCTAATCCCAAAAGTATCTTATCATAATAATTTATCTTTCCCTTATAGGTCAGGGCTTGGGCAAAGAATTGTTTGGCTCCAGGGATAATGGACAGATTCCCTTTTTCCTTATCCTTCACACCTCTGGGGTATTTTTCCACTAATTCTCTTTTCCAAGCCTCCAGCTTCTCAATCTCTTCCTTTTGTTCCTGCTTTAGTTTATCTATATCAATTATATCTTTAACCAAGAGAACAATAGCATCATCTTTGAGTTTCCGAGCACTACTACCGTCAATTATAGCTACATTCAAAGGGGAAACTCTAGCCCCTTCTAAAATATCTGGGTTCAAGCCATTATGAAGTAAATTAACATCAAAGCCCCTGTCCGCTAAATTATTAGCTATTTCCCGTATGATTCGCGATTTTACTTGAAAGGTCCCACCTAACAGCACATAAACCTTATCTTTTTCAATTACTTTATCTAAGAAGGAAATGTAGCCCTGATTTGTATAACAAGAAATAAAACTATCGGTTCTTTTTCCTATCTTAATGGTCAAGCCTTTCACCCCTTATTAAACTAATGCCCTATATGATATTAAAGGACATTAAAAAAGGTGAACAAAAGGCCTAGGTGAAATTTTCCTAGGCTCTTTTTCTAAATAGCTTATTTAATATTTTTTTGGTAAAACCCAACTCTTGACTAAAGTCCAAATAAGATTGAACATAGCCATCAGGCACCAGTATCAAGCCTAAAGCTTCACCTATATTTTCCTTGACTACTAACTTGCGCTTGATAACTTTCCTTTTATCCTCTAGATACTCTATTTCAAAAAATTTACCCGTAAACTGGAGAATATATCGAAGATCCCAACTATTATCTATCAAGCTACCATTAATAGAGATGATTATATCGCCGCTATCTAAACCTGCCCTTTTTAATGGAGAGTCTGGCAAAAGATCCAGTATCATAATCCCCTGTTGGGGATTAATAAATTTAGGTTCTCCATTAAATTCAGCCCTTCTACCCAAATATATTATTAGTTCATGGCCTAAGGGTGAAAATAAAGCTGCTAAAATAGATAAAGCTGGAAAGTAAGCAGCTAAAATGGCTAAGCCTAAGAGAATTATACTAAAAATCCCTAAGTTAAAAGCAGAATAACTAGTTTTCTCCTTAGGCTTTGCAGTAAGAGCAATATCCCCATAACCTAGCCCCGCAATTACTGGTAGCATCATATAGATTATATTTTCCTCACCTACTAAGAGTTCAGACTTAATTAAGGGCCACCATTCTGGCATCTGCATTATATCAACAACAGATGTGGATTGAGGAATAACCATGGCCACCATAGCTACTATGGGTAAAGGCCAAAATTTCTGCAGATTAAACCCTCCTACCAATCGACCTTGGCGGTCTTTCACATAAACCGGTATGGCTCCTAAATGGCCACTAAAAAGTATTAAAATAGCTTCTACCAGATGGAGGACGGCCACTAAACCCATCACCTGAGGGATACTTATCGCTGGTACACCGAAAAAGTACTTTAATAAAGAAACTATCCCCCCAGCATAGGCAAAGCACATAAATCGTTGATTTATAAGCATCATAGCAATAGCTAACAACCATAAATACTGAATACCAATTTCTAAAACAGAAATACCTACCACTATTAAAATAAGACTGCCAATAACTCCTCCTACTAAACCATATAAAGTTGCTATTATGGTGGGTTTAAGAACTGATTCTTCAGGAACATTGAATAATTTGCTTTTCATTTTAGCCATACGGCGAAACTGAAACCAAATAATCCCTATTACTATCCAAAAGATAGGTTGAGCAAACAGAGTAGCAATATTCCAGATAATCATGGGGAAAAGCTTAACAAATTCCAACCCATTCACCCCATATCTTATAAGCTAGACATAGGCCAGCATATTAGCTAACAGGATAAGCAGTAGACTGCAACCAATCAGACTTCCCTAACCCTCGTCCTTGCATAGGTGCCTACTAGCTGCGTGACAGTGAGCAAAGTGAGCATAATTTTGAAAATGTAATACTGTAGTGAACATACGAAAAATCGGCTAAATATTCTTAGCGATGCTGAGGAAATAAAAGCTAATGAGCAAACAGGATGTTTGCGAAAGTGTGATTTGGGTCAGGACGACCCATTGAACACGGTTAGCTTTTATCCGAAGCAAGCTTAGAATATTCCGATTTAGAGTCTAGTGAGCGAAAGTTTACATTTTCATAAAAACAACAAGTTGTAGCAAACCCAGCCTTCTCTTATCCTCTTATTTAGATTTTTTCCTCTATCAACCTAAGGGCTTCTATAAATTGAGTATCCTCAATAAATTCCTCCTGTCCCGATACAAATACAGGTAGGTTTACTTCTATGTCTGGCTTAACACCCTTACCATGAATATCCCTTTCATTAGGAGTTAAATATTTGGCAGTGGTTAACTTTAAGCCTGCTCCATCACTTAAGAAATAAACATTCTGAACAATGCCCTTACCAAAGGTGGTGTTACCTACCAAGATACCGACTTGGGTATCCTGAACAGCACCAGCTAAAATCTCGGAAGCACTGGCACTACCTTCATTAATTAGCACTACCAAGGGAATTTCAAAATTTGTTCCTGGTGTAGAAAGGGTGTTCTTATTACCCTTATTATCAACTATATGAACCACTGGTCCTTTGGGTAAAAAGTGTTGAGCAATATTAACAACGGAATTTAAATCGCCTCCAGGATTATTCCGCAAATCTATAATAAGCCCCTTTATCCCTTGTTCCCGGAGTTTTCCTAGTTCCTCAGTAAAGGCTTCATCGGTATTGCTGGCAAACATGGCAATCCGGATATAACCTACATGGGGGTTTTCCTCTAAAATCTGTCCAGCTACCGTTTGGACATTTATGATTTCCCGTACTATGGTTAATTCGATAGGTGTATCCACTTCAGCCCTTTTTAAAGCAACTGTAACCTCAGTCCCTGGTTCGCCCTTCATTTGATCAACGGCTTCGTCCATACTCATATTTTCTGTGGATCTACCATTAATACTAACAATTACATCGCCGCTCTTAATACCAGCTCTTTCCCCTGGGCTTCCTTCAATAGGGGCAACTACAGTGATTTTGCCATCCCTCATACCAACATAGATTCCTAAACCACCAAAGGAACCTTGAATATGCCCCTGTAGCTTAAGAAACTCCTCTCGGTCTAGATATTCTGAATATCTATCCTCCAAGGATTGAACCATACCTTCTATGGCACCATCAATTAAATCTTTATTCTCCACAGGCCATAAAAATTCTGATTTTATCAATACCCCTACTTGAATTAATCTTCCCAGATTATTATAATTGGTAGCCACAGTTAGGCCCAGGATACCTGTAACCGTAAAGCTAATTATAATTGCAATTAATATTAATAACTGCAATACCCTTTTGCCTTTTTGCAATATATACACCTACCCTTAGTTGATTCGCTCTTTTAGTTTATACTTACATATATACTATTATAATCCGTTTTCTAATACAACAATATTAAAATTGACACATTTGGCCAAGAACAAAAGAGCCCGTGCCTAGACACGGACCCTAGCTGTATTAAACATTGAGATACTTCCTAACAGCAATCATACTACCCATAGCCCCTAAGAATGTTCCCCCCAATAAGAGATAACCAAAGATCTGATAAAGAAGAGTTTTATCCGTTATTAAAGGCATAAAAGGTACGGAGCTTAAGGCATAGTTCACCACTGTACCATAGGCTAAATAAAGAATAACCACCGAAATTAAAGCCCCAATTAAACCAATCATCATACCTTCCAAAAAGAAGGGTGCTCGGATAAATAAATTGGTAGCGCCAACATATTTCATAATACTAATTTCTTTTTTCCGAGCAAAAACTGTCAATCTAATAGTAGTAGTTATGAGGAAAAGGCTGGCAAATAATATCCCTACAATAACTACGAGGCCCGCATTTCGTAGCCAATTAGTGAAGTTTATTAGTCTATTAACAAAATCCTGACCATACCGTAAACTCTCAACTTCATCATATTTTTCAATAGTAGCTGCCACCTGAGGTACCAATTCCACATCTACAACCTTAACCCGATAGGTATCAGGCAAGGGATTATTACCTCCTAAAGCCTTGGTAATGTCTACATCTTTTCCATAGCTGTCCTCCATTAGTTTTAAAGCATCTTCCTTTGGGATAAACTCTACTAGCTCTACGCCTTCAATTCTAGTAAGTTTATTTTCAAAGGCACGGGCATCTTGTCTAGAGATATCCTCCCGTAAGAAAAGGTTGATTTCTACTTGAGATTCCATAAAACCTGCTATGTATTGACTATTTAGGACTAAAAGCAAAGTAAAGCCTAAAATCAGGAGGGATATGGCTACTGTTGTAATGGAGGCTACTGTTATGCCAAAGTGACGCCAAAAGCTACGGAAGGCATCTCTAAAAGAGTAGCGTATGGCACTGATCTTCATCAGTATAGCCCCCCTTCTCTACATCTCTAATGATTTTACCTTTATTCAAAACAACTACCCGTTTACGCATCCGGTTAACAATGTCTTTGTCATGGGTAGCCATAATAATTGTGGTACCTCGCTTATTAATATTATTTAGAAGCTTCATAATCTCTAAGGAAGTATCTGGGTCTAGATTCCCTGTAGGCTCATCAGCTATCAAAAGACTAGGATTATTTACAATAGCTCTAGCTATAGCTACCCTTTGTTGTTCCCCTCCAGAAAGTTCTTGGGGGAAAGCATCGTGTTTATGATCTAAGCCTACCATCTCCAACACTTGAGGCACTTTATATTTAACCTCACTAACTGGTGCGGCCATAGCTTCCAAAGCAAAGGCTACATTTTCATAAACAGTTCTATCAGATAATAGTCTAAAATCTTGAAAAACAATACCTATCTTCCGTCGGAAATAAGGTACCTCTCTTTTTTTCATTCTTAATATACTTTTGCCTTCATACATTAGCTGCCCTTGGGTTGGGAGTTCTTCTCTAATTATTAAACGATTAAAAGTGGATTTGCCTGCTCCACTAGGTCCTACTAAAAAAACGAATTCCCCTTTATTAATAGACAAGTTGATATCCTCCAAGGCAATGACACCCTTATCATACTCCTTGGTCACATTAAAAAACTGTATCAAATCTTTTCACTCCACTCTTACTGCCACTGGTTTTCTATACTTTCTATTTATTGCAACTAGTTTCGACACCAATCTAAATTTTTCCTCTTACCTATTATTGTTAAATTCAATAGGGGAGTGGAAATCTCCCCTCCCCTACTAATTATTTTCTATTGAGAACCTTTTGACAAGCCCCAATTATATTTTTTGCTTTTAACCCATATTTCTCCAATAATTCGTCAGGTTTACCAGATTCACCGAAGGTATCCTGAACCCCTATTCTTTCCATAGGAACGGGATAATTCTCTACCAGAACCTCTGCTACAGCACTACCAAGTCCCCCAATAATATTATGCTCTTCTGCGGTAACAACAGCTCCCGTCTTTTGAGCTATTTGGATAATAGCTTCCTTATCAAGAGGTTTAATGGTACTAATATTCAAAACCGCTGCCTCTATACCCTGAGCTTCTAATTCCTTAGCAGCCTCCAAAGCCTCTGCCACCATAATTCCAGTTGCAATAATAGCCACATCTTTTCCTTCTTTTAAGAGAGAGGCTTTGCCAATTTCGAATTTATATCGATCATCGAATATGATCGGAATACTAGGCCGTCCTAATCTAATATAAACTGGCCCCTGATGCTCACTAGCAGCAAAAATAGCTTGCTTTGTTTCCACTCCATCGGCAGGGACAATTACAGTCATTCCAGGGATAGTTCGCATTAAGCTAATATCCTCTAGCATTTGATGGGACCCTCCATCTTCCCCTACAGTCAAGCCAGCATGACTGGCCGCAATTTTTACATTTAACTTGGGATAACCAATGGTATTTCTAATTTGGTCATAGGCTCTTCCACAGGCAAAAATTGCAAAAGTACTAGCAAAAGGTATCTTTCCGCTAGCTGCAAAACCTGCTGCAGTGCCCATTAAATTTTGTTCAGCTATGCCCATATTAAAAAATCTTTCGGGAAATTCCTTTGCAAATCCAGCTGTTTTTGTAGATCCTGATAGGTCAGCATCCAATACTACTACATCTTTATTTATTTTCCCTAATTCCACCAAGGCCTTACCATAAGCATCCCTGGTTGCCATCTTCTCCATATATATTAACCTCCCAAATTTATCAAAGTTCTACAGTACTGCAGTTCTACGGCTATTAAGCTATTATGCATGACAGTGTGTAAGAAAAAACAGTGTCGTCGTGACACCGTGCCACAGCGCCATCGAAAACCGAGACATGTCTGACAAGGGATCTTGCTTGCTAGAAGCATCTGACAGGTAATCTCTCTGGTTAGAAATACCTGACCTGGTAAATTTACTTGTTAGATTTTTCTATGTCACAGCGGCACATCCGGGAATATTCACTTGCATCGTGGCACTATGACACATCCCTGCATATTCACTTTCATCGTCACACATCAATAGAATATTCCTTATCATCGTGGCACCGACTAACTAGCTAGACAAAATTTCTCGCTCACTTGCCCACTCGCCCACTGTCTTGCAGACTAGCTAAGAAGTAAAAACGTGTCCGCGCGCCCGCGCACCCGCGGAATAACGAAATCACGAAAACTATTTCACTGCAACTCTAACAGTGCTTTTTCTACTTCTTCAGGCTTAGGAGCAGTACCGTGCCAACCTGCCTCATTTTCCATAAAAGATACTCCCTTACCTTTAATAGTCTTAGCAATAATCATTACTGGCTTATCTTTAATTTCATTAGCTTTAGTAAAAGCCATATGTATTTCTTCTAAATTGTGACCATCAATTTCAATCACTTCCCAACCAAAAGCCCGCCATTTTTCATTTAGAGGCTCTGGGGAAAGCACATCATTGATATTTCCATCTATTTGTAAGCCATTATAATCTAAGACTGCAATTAAGTTGTCCAGCTTATAGTGGCTAGCTGCCATAGCTGCTTCCCACACTTGTCCTTCCTGAACTTCTCCGTCCCCCAGCATAACAAAAATTCTATAATCCTTTTTATCCAACTTAGCTGCCAAAGCCATACCAATTGTTGCAGAGAAACCTGTCCCTAAGGACCCAGTAGACATCTCTACTCCAGGAGTTTTCTTCATATCAGGGTGACCTTGTAAATGGGAATTGATTTTCCTTAAGGAACTTAAATCCTCCACAGGGAAAAAGCCTTTTTCAGCCAAGGCTGCATAAAGAACTGGAGCAGCATGTCCCTTAGATAAAACAAACCGATCCCGCTCTGACCAACGAGGATTCTCAGGATCCACCTTCATTTCCTTAAAAAACAAATAACTTAAAATATCCGCTGCAGATAAGGAACCTCCTGGGTGTCCTGAACCAGCAGCACCCACCATTTTAACTATGTGTTGTCTTAGCTTTTTGGCCTTTTCTTCAATAAATTTAAGTTGTTGTTCATCCATCATTTGCAACCTCCATTATAATTCCTCCAAACTGGTCCCGGTGTTTACTGAGCTTTATGACCATTCCCTTGCCACTCGCCCCCACGCCCACTTTGAAGCTTTATATATATTCTATACTTTTCCAGTAATAATTATTTTTCCCTGCAATATATTAACAGTTGTCAAGCTAAAAGAAAAGGGTAATTCTATCAAGGGAATAGGTATTTGTAATTTTTTCAACATCTGTTCTTCTAAATAGTTAGGTAGATTTAAACCAGCCACTTTAAGATCCTGGGGCGCAAAGACCAATCCACCCTTATGAACTGCTAAATTACCTCCTACCTGGGCATTAAGCTCCCTCCCGAATATTGTAACCTTCAGAGTTAAAACAAGCTTATCCCCAACAATATTTAAATCCACATCTTGATAATAATTTTTTAAGCCTCTTTGTAAATTAGTTTCGCTAAGGGTTAAGCTCATAATTCCCCTTTCTATGTTTTCAATTACTAGAATTCTTTTCATTATAAGATGCCGTATATTTATCTTTACACCTTTAAATTCTCCTTCAAACCAATCAATTTGCCAATTTTTTTGTTCCCAATTGGTAACCCTAAGCTGACAATAATCAATATAACCCCTTAGGGCCTGCCAAGGGGAACTAACTTCTAATTGCACATCAACCTTTTCGGTACCAGGATATCCTTGGGCGATAGCCTCTTCTAGCTTAGCTTCCAAATAATTTTCGCAAATCAGATATGAAACCACACTAAATATAAAAAAGGCAAGGAATAAAATAATAAGGACTTTCAATATTTTTTTCATTTTCAGTCCCTCCTTCCAGAAACCCCTCCTATTTAGTAATATTATAGATTTACAAAATTATTGCCTAAATTATATTATGATGACTAATTTAGGTTAATATTGGCTATATTACTAACTAAATAGTCACAATTGGCCAATGATTCCAACTACTGTCAATAAACTTGACACTTTAGAAATTCTAATATATAGTTTCTTAAGTCAAGAAGGAGGTTATTGAAAATGAGGAAAAAAGGCCGTAAAGCCTTAGCCTTAGGCATCTCTTTGCTTTTAGCTACTGTTTCCATGGGCTGTTCTAATGGACAACAAGCTGATAATCTAGAAGAAATGCCTGAAAAAGATACCAATAATTCACCCCCTAATTTGATGGGAGATAAGGATTTCTTAGCCCTTATCGAAAAGCTTAATCCACGCTTAGATGAATCCACTATTGAAAATATTGCTTTGACTATAGAAAAATATAGCTCCCAATATCAGGTCCCCACTAATTTAATCATCTCGGTAATTGCAGCGGAAAGTGAGTTCCATCCTAAATTACTGGGAGCACTTGATGATACTGGATTAATGCAAATTAGACTTAAATATGCTTCTTACTGGGCTGAGATGATGGGTATTGAAGCCCCCAAAACTCAGAAAGAATTATTGGATATCGACACAAATATACATATGGGAACATTTATCTTAAAAAGACTTTTAGATCGCTATAATGGCAATATGGAACTGGTTTTAGTAGCTTATAATGCTGGTGAAACCTATGTAGATAAAAAGATTAAAACAGCCCAATCTTTACCCACTCGTTATATTAAGCGAGTTAGTAATTTCCATATGGAGCTATGTAATGTTCCCGTAGCAACTGCCTTAGAATATTAAAGGAGGATGAATTTCATCCTCCTTTAATATTATCTAAAAAGCTTACAATTTAAACTGCCCTATTAATTGGGTTAGTCCCTCTGACATTTTGGCTAATCTCTCTGAGGCTGCATTAACCTCGATCATGGCCTGGGCTGTATCATTAGTCCCCCGAGCAATTTGATTAGCACCTTCAGCACTTTGCCCTATTGTATATGTAACTTCATTGATGGAGCTAGCCACCTCGTTCACCGCACTTAAGACTTCTTCACCCATCTTGGATGCTTCAGTGGTTTGATTAAAGAAGAGCTGCGCATCTCGCATATATTCCTGAGCTACTTCAAAGAATTTTTTATAATCCTGATCTACATCAGAGGACATGAATTTTAATAATTCATTACTGTCTTCAATTAAAGATTTAATACTTTCTTGCACCTGACTAGTTAAGTTTTGAATATTTTTTACCGTTTCTGTAGATTCCGTAGCTAATTTTCGAACTTCCTCTGCTACAACCGCAAAGCCCCTACCCTGTTCTCCAGCTCGAGCTGCTTCAATAGCTGCATTTAAGGCTAAGAGGTTTGTTTGGTCAGCAATACCTGCGATTTGATTAGCCATATTAGCTATTTCATTGACAACTTGAGCTCTTTCAATACTTCTTTTTAATCTTTGATCCAATTCTCCAGCAATATTCATGGCTTTTTCTTGACTTTTCACAACATCCTGTTGTATTTCTTTAGCCTTTTCTTCTATTTGTTGAGCAATTTGATTCCCCTTTTTCGAGCTATCGACCAATTCTCCTGTAGAAGCACTCATTTGTTGACTGGAAGCAGAAATTTCCTCTGCCGAAGCTGATACTTCCTCTAAACTAGCTGAAATTTCCTCAGTGGAAGCTGACACCTCTTCCATATTAGCTGAAGAATTTTGGGCAATAGCTGACATCTCCTCGCTAGAAGCTGCCAATTCCTGAGCCGAGGCACTGATTTCCCCGATAGTATTGCGGAGATTTATACCCAGAGTATTCATGGCTCGAGCCAATTCCCCAATTTCATCACTACGGTTTAAGTATTTTTCGGGAACAGCCTGGGTTAAATCACCCTTAGCCAAGGTAACTGCCAAGGCGCTACTTGCATTTATCGGTGCGCTGATTAAGCGGCCAATAACCATAGCTACCCCAATACCTAGTAAAATAAATACTAAGGAACCGATTATCATCACATTTCTTAACATCCCTAGGGGTTCTAGAAGTTCAGCTTCTGTTGCTACCACCCCTAAAGTCCAACCGCTGGTAGGGAAAACTTCTAATCCCATATATATATCAGAACCATTTAGCTCATATTTTGCAACCCCTGAATTTCCTTGGCCTATTTTTTGAACTGCTAGAGCCCAATTCTTAAGTTCAGTATTATTTTCAATTTCTGCATTAACATTTCTTTGATCCATAATGAATTCACGATTAGGATGTGACATAAGTGTCCCACTGGCTCCAATTATATAGGCATAGCCTTGTTGTCCATACCCCATTTGGTCAGTAATCTCTTTCAAGGCATCCCCAGGACGGCGAGCAATTAAAACTCCTTCTACCTTCCCAGCTTCATTACGGATAGGTACAGCGTACATCAAAACTGCTGTGTTTTCTACTCTACTGATAATTACCTCGGAAACATTACTTTCTCCATTAAAAGCTTTTCTAACATACTCCCTGTCCCCTAAATTTGCTTGGGCTCCATCATTATATCTTGTAGTACCATCAGGAGACACCACACCCAAGGCTAAGTACCCTTGATTGGCTAACCGTTTAAATTCATTTTGCAAAATAGGCTGCTGTTCTTCCCAAACCATATTCATCATTCCTGGCCTATTAGCAATGCTTTCCATTAAATTGAGGTGACCCTGAATGGCTGCTTCAATTCGAGCTACCCCCTCTGCTGCTAATAACAGCAAAGAGTCTTCAGCTTCCTTAATTGTTGAATTTGAACTAAGCTTATAGGAAGTTATACCTAATCCAATACAAACTATTAGAATAAGCACACCTACATATAAAGCAATTTGTTTAAAAAGATTTAATTTCACTTTCTGTCCCCCAATTCTTACTTAACTTAATTTTTTCATTTTTCTGAAATTATTACTTTTGCTCTTCCTCGTTGCTAGTATTAAGACACAATTCACTACATATGGTTTCTAATTCCTGTAAAATGTCCTCAATTTCATTACTTGATAATATATCCATGTTCTCCTCCGCTACTATAGTAATAATGTTTTTTAGGTAAGCTCAGGGAGCTCCTCTGCTGCAATTATTTCAGCGGGATTAATAATCATAACCAGCTTATCATCCAATTTTGCAATACCTTGTAAAATCGTATTATCCTTACCCTTAAATTCCGGTGCCTGATCTACTTTTTCTTCTGGAATAGTTAGCACCTCTGTTACTTCAGCAACTTTAATAGCAATTTGTTGGTTTTGAGTATCATCTAGGTTTAAGACAATCAACCTAGTACTTTCATTTTCTTCCACTGGAATAGTCCGAAATTTTTTGGCTAGATTGAGTACTGGTATCACCTTGCCCCTCAAATTAATAACACCTTCGATAAATTCAGGAACATTAGGAATTTTCGTGTGTTCCTGAGAACGAACAATTTCCTGAACATTTAGAATATCAAACCCACAAAATTCATTACCCAATTTAAATAAGACACATTGCATTTCCATTCACCCCCTTAAGATAAAAGCATTTTATTCCGGTGTTAAACCACTTGGGTTGTGCTTTTAATATTTAAATCTTTTTTTGCTAATATTAAGTCTTTAAATATTTTGACTAGCTCTCCACTGAATTGCTTGTTAGCGTTTTCCGTTAATTCTTTAAGCGCCTCTTCTTGGGATACTCTTTTTTGATAAACACGCTCAGTAGTCATGGCATCATAACTATCGGCTATAGCTACAATCCTGGAAAACAAAGGTATCTCCTCTTGCTTTAAACCGAAAGGGTAACCTTGACCATCCCATCTTTCATGATGACACAGAATATTGTAGTCTAAATGTTTAAACTTTTTAATCCTCTTTATAATATCTGCTCCAAAGAAAACATGACTTTTTACCCTGCCAAACTCTTCCGTAGTCAGGGGTCCTTTTTTTAACAATATAGTTTTGGATACCTTTGCCTTACCAATGTCATGTAATAAGGCCGTTAAAACCAGTTCATTTAACTCAGGAGCATCTAACATTAATTCCTGACCTATAAGGTAAGCATAAAGACTAACATGGATAGAATGGGTATATGTATAAAAATGCTCTTTACCACCCAAAATATTTTTAATTAGAAAGATACCTCTTAAATAGTCTAAATTGTCCCATAAATCTTTAAATTCTTGTTCCCAGATTTCCTGATTTAGCCGCGTTATTGAAGTGTGCATTTTTTACCAATCCTTAAGTAAGTTAAAAGCCTCAACAAATTTATAGAATTTGCAAGAGTATTCTAATTATAGAAGAATCAAATTCTTTTTAATATCGACTTTTGTCTAAAAAAACTAGACATTTGTCCAAAAATGTTGAATTATGTTCGTATTTCGCGCATTCTTTCTTTTATAAATTTGTTTTTTATAAAAAATATTAAAGTTTTTTAGATCCTAAGTAATCAACAGGAATTGTTACTTTACAAGTCACTCCTCCTAAAAGGTTGTTTTTAATTTCAATTTCACCATTATGAGCACTAACTATCCAATGAGCTAATGTTAAGCCCAGTCCCATCCCTTGATTAGCCCCTTTCTCTTTAGTACTTACAAAAGGCTCAAAGACCCTGTCCATTAATACTTCATCTATGCCTGTGGCATTATCCCTTATTTCCAAACAAACATTACCCTCTTTAAAAAAGCTCCCAATCTGTACTACTTTAGACTTACAGTCTTTTGAGAAAGCTTGGATTGCATTACATAGTAAATTTATTATTAGGCTTTCCAAGCCAAATATATTACCTTGTATAGAAGGGATTTTCTCTAAGGACTTTTCTATTCTTATTTGTTTTGTTTTAAATTCCTCTTCCATTTTTAAAAGCACATTATTTATAATTTCATTTAAATCACAATTTTGTTTTAAATCTTCTTCATCTCTTTGAACATAAGACTGTATATTGGTAATTATTCCTGTCATTCCTTGGATTTCCTTAGAAATTGCTTCTAATTTATTAATGAAGTCCTTTTCATCTATCTCACCATATTTCTTATAGCAATATAAAATACTATCTAACTTTACCCTAATAGAGTTCAAGGGTTGATTAATTTCATGGATAATCCCCGCTGCCATAGTCCCTAAAGCAGCTAACTTTTCAGGGTCAATAGTTTTTAAATAATTGCATATATTATCACTTCTTGATTTTTTCAATTTAACCAATCCTTCAAAGTTCTATTAAAGTTCTATTTAAGATATTTAACAGCAAAAGCAGCAGCTGCAGCTCGATTTGTTACATTCAGCTTTTGCAATATATTAGATACATAGGTACGAACAGTGGAATGGCTAACATATAGACTTTCTGCTATCTCCTTATTTGTAAGCCCTTCGCCCAATAATCTTAATACTTCGTACTCTCGGCAGGTTAATTGTTCAAGAATTTCTACTGTTTGGCTGAGCATATCAGTTGGAAAATAGTTTGAAATATCCTCACCCTTAGCTAGCTTTTCCAGAAGGTAAATTATCTCTCTTCCTTCTCTCTCCTTGGAAATAAAAACACTAGCGCATTTTTTTATATTTTCAGTGATTAGCTCCTGATTTGAATAAAGAAATACTATATTTAGTTTAGGAAATTTGGCTTTCAGGCTAACAATATCTTCCTGCTGATAATCAGAATGGTCCAAATCCACTAGAAGAATATCTACCCTCTGAGACTTTAGACTAGGGATAACTCCTCGAAAACTTTCTCCTTCCCCAATGAAATTTAAATTACTAGTTCTGGTGAAAACATATTTTAAACCTTCAGCAAAGATGGAATTCTTATGTAGTAATATAATGTTAATTTTATCGTGTAGCTTTTTCCTTCTTTCAGCTATTTTTTCTGTTACTTTAGCAAGTTCTTTAACATCCAATGGCTTAAGTAAATAGTCGAAAGCTCCCAAGCGCAAAGCCTGGATGGCTGTTTCTAGCTCTCCGTACCCAGTGAATAAAACCACATCCACATTATTTCCATAGGGGGAAGCTGAAATGGCTTTTAGGAGTTCTATTCCATTCATATTTGGCATTCTGATATCAGTTAGAACCATTTGATAATTATGAATAAAAAAGCTCCTTAACGCCTTATAACCATTTTCATGTTCATCTACTTGGTAACCTAGCTTCCTTAAAAAATCGGCTACACTGTCTCGACTATTTCTGTCATCATCCACCAATAATATCCTCAAACTTGTACCTCCTCAAATCCTAATCTTTGCATCTATGGTTATAATTTCCTCTTAAGGCACAACTAGGTTATCTTCAGCTAAGTTCCAGATTAATTGCTAAAACCCTACATAAATCCTTAAATTTGCCAAAAAAAATAGGAACAGTTTCCTGTTCCTCTCTTAACCAGAACTATAGATACTAGCCCTGGGCTTGTTGTTTTAAATATTCCTGAATAAAATCAGTAATCTCTCCATCCATTACACTTTGTACATTACCTTTTTCCATATTGGTTCTATGGTCTTTAGCCATACTATAGGGATGAAATACATAAGAGCGGATTTGGCTTCCCCAACCTATTTCCTGCTGTACCCCTTTGATTTGAGCCAATTCCTTTTCCTGCTCCTTGAGCTTTACTTCCACTAGCTTTGATTGTAAAATCTTCATTGCTGTATCCCGGTTACTAATTTGGGATCTTTCGTTTTGACATTGAACTACTATACCTGTAGGCAAATGAGTAATTCTCACGGCAGAATCAGTCTTATTAACATGCTGACCACCAGCTCCGCCAGAACGATAGGTATCTATTTTTAAATCTTTAGGATCAATCTCGACAAAGGTATCCTCGGTAATTTCCGGTATAACCTCTAAAGCAACAAAGGAAGTATGCCTCCTGCCTGAAGCATCAAAAGGTGAAATCCGTACTAAGCGATGAACCCCTTTTTCGGCTTTTAGATAACCATAGGCATAAGGACCTTTAATTAGCATGGTGACACTTTTTAGTCCTGCCTCTTCCCCTGGAAGGGTATCTAGGATTTCTACTTCATATCCCTCCCGCTCTGCCCAGCGATAATACATTCTGTAAAGCATTTCTGCCCAATCCTGAGCTTCCGTCCCTCCCGCTCCAGGATGCAAAGTAAGAATGGCATTATGGGCATCATATTTTCCACTTAATAAGGTTTCAATCCCTAGCTTTTCGATACCCTCTTGAAGCTTACTTATTCCTTCCACTACTTCATTTATAAGCCCACTTTCTCCTTCTTCCTTGCTCAATTCATAATAAACCTTTGTATCCTCTAATTGTTCTTCAAGTTTTTCAAATTTTTCTATTTTAGCTTTGATAGTATTCAGCCTTTGCATGGTTTTTTGAGCATTTTCGGGATTATCCCAAAAGTCAGCTACAGATATTTCTTCTTCTAAGCGGGAGTGCTCTTCTTTTAAACTAGAAATGTCAAAGTGAATCCCTCAAATCATTAATTTTTCTTGCTAGTATTTCTAAATCTCTATTAATTTCAAACTCCATTTCTTTCACCTCTCTGTATATATCGTGATTCCGTTTTCTCGCGAATGCGCGAGCACGCATATTAGTAAAATAGTAGAACAGCTTTTCGTTGGTTCGCGACTTCGTGGGCGCGCGAGCACGTTTCTAGCTTATGTGCTTTCTGCATGTCAGTGAGCGAGAAAATTATGGAATAGTCATCCTGAGCTTTAGCGAAGGATCTCGGGTTCTAGATTCTTCGCTGCGTTCAGATAAGCGGGGACCAAAATCGTGCTTTTTCGATTTTGTGTACATCGCTTAGTTTCTTCACCTAATGACAAAAACTCGCCCACTCGCCCACTTGCTCACTGCCTTACAGGTTAACTATTTAGCATTTACCCCACAGCATTTCTTATATTTCTTACCGCTACCACAAGGGCAAGGGTCATTGCGTCCAATTTTATTGGACTTAATGGGCTCTTTCACTTGCTCATCATTGTATTTATTCTCAACCATATCAGTCCTTTCCTCTGGCTTTTCCATGACCCTAGCACGATATACCAAGCGGACTGTATCGGACTGAATTTCCTCAATCATTTGATTAAACATATCATAGCTTTCGAATTTGTACTCAATCAAAGGATCTCTTTGCCCATAAGCTCTAAGATGGATACCTTGCCGCAATTGATCCATAGCATCTAAATGATCCATCCATTTGCTATCCACTACCTTCAGTAATACTAACCTTTCAATCTCTCGTAAGGTCTCTTCACCAATTTGTTCTTCTCTTGCTTCATAAGCTTCCAAGGCCTTTTCCTTTAATAGGTCCCTAACCTCTTGAGCATCCAAATTAGCCAAAGTTTCTGCCTTAATATCATGTCCTGGTAAAAAAGATTTTTCAGCTTCCTGAAGCAGACCTACCAAGTCCCATTCTTCAGGGTAACGCATTTCTCCAGCAAAAGCATCGATGGTTCTTTCTACCAGCTTTTCAATCATATCTATAATGCTTTCCTTAATATTCTGCCCTTCTAGAACCATTCTTCTTTGCTTATAGATTACTTCCCGTTGTTGATTCATTACATCATCATATTCTAGCACATGTTTTCTAATATCAAAGTTTCGGGATTCCACTTTCTTTTGGGCATTTTCAATACTTTTACTAATCATATTATTTTCTATAGGCATAGAATCATCCATGCCTAGCTTATCCATCAACCCAATAATATTATCAGCGCCAAAGAGTCGCATCAAATCGTCTTCCAAGGAAATATAAAATTGGGTTTCACCTGGATCCCCCTGTCTTCCTGCCCGACCCCGTAATTGGTTATCAATCCTCCGGGATTCATGGCGTTCTGTACCGATTATACAGAGGCCTCCTAGCTCCTGGACTCCTTCCCCAAGGACAATATCAGTCCCCCGACCAGCCATATTGGTGGCAATGGTCACCATATTCTTTTGACCAGCTTGGGCCACTATCTCAGCTTCCATTTCATGATATTTAGCATTTAAGACCTGATGAGGGATACCCCTCTTCTTTAACATTTCACTTAAACGCTCTGAATTTTCAATTGAAACAGTACCTACCAAAACAGGCTGTCCTACAGCATGCCGAGCAATTATTTCTTCCACTACTGCCTTATACTTGCCAAGCTCAGTACGGTAAACAACATCAGGCTTATCATTTCTAATCATCTCTTTATGGGTAGGGATAACAACTACATCCATCCCATAGATTTTAATAAATTCCTCTTCCTCAGTTTTAGCAGTACCAGTCATACCAGACCTTTTGTTATACATTCTGAAATAATTTTGGAAAGTAATAGTAGCTAGAGTCTGGGATTCTCTTTCAATTTTAACCCCTTCCTTGGCTTCAATAGCCTGATGCAAGCCCTCACTATAGCGACGGCCATACATTAGTCTTCCAGTAAATTCGTCAACGATAATAACCTCACCATCATTAACCACATAATCCCGATCCCTCTTAAATAGAGTATGGGCCTTAAGAGCCTGATTAACATGGTGACTTAACTCCGTATTGGCATCATCAAACAAATTTTCTACCCCTAGAATTTGTTCTACCCGCCTAACTCCTTGCTCCGTAAGATTGACGATTCTTTGTTTCTCATCAATGGTGTAATCTTCTTCATTTTTCAATCTGGGGATTACTTTAGCCACAGTATAATAAAGTTGAGTTGGTTTATCTGCAGGTCCAGAAATAATTAATGGGGTCCGAGCCTCATCAATTAAAATACTGTCCACCTCGTCAATAATGGCATAGTTAAGCTCTCGCTGAACCATATTTTCTTTATACATGACCATGTTATCTCTTAAATAGTCAAAGCCATATTCATTATTGGTTCCATAAGTAATATCTGCATTATAGGCAGCGCGACGCTCATTAAAATCCAAACCATGGACAATTAGTCCTACTTCTAAACCTAGAAAATTATAGAGCTGCCCCATCCACTCACTATCTCTCTTGGCTAAATAATCATTTACTGTAACCACATGGACTCCTTTACCAGTCAGAGCATTTAAATAAGCTGGTAAGGTAGCTACAAGAGTTTTACCTTCTCCCGTCTTCATTTCAGCAATTCTTCCCTGATGAAGAACCATGCCCCCCATCAATTGCACATCATAATGGCGCATTCCTAAAACTCGCTTGGCGCCCTCTCTAACCACAGCAAAAGCTTCTGGTAAGAGGCTGTCTAAACTTTCACCAGAATGATATCTGCTTTTAAACTCAGCTGTTTTATTTTTTAATTCCTCATCCGTAAGGCTTTCCATTTGCTCTTCTAAACTATTTATTACTTGAACTTTTTTTTCTAATTTTTTAATTTCCTTACTATTTTCATCAAAAATTTTTTTAATAAATCCTAACACTGGTACTTCACCTTCCTCACTTAATAACACCAGGATAAAACTAACAATAGCCTATAACTGGTATTTTATCACACCTCTTCTCATGAGGCTAATGCAACAATTTACAAAATGTTTATAGTGTCCCTTTTTAGGGTAAAAATATA
>JAAZJU010000215.1 GCA_012800195.1 Clostridia bacterium | reverse complement strand
TACCAGCCGTGAAAGAGCTTAATATGGATATTAAGGCTATTTTTGAGGCTAGCTATGATGTTATTTATGTTTCTAATGGGGCAGGTACAACCTTGAGGGTCAGTTCAGCCTGCGAAAGGTTATTTGGTGTAAAACCAGAAGAGCTTATAGGAAAAAATGTAAGAGACGCAGAAAAACAAAATATATATAAACCTTCTGCTACTCGATTAGCACTGGAAAAAAAACAAAAGGTTTCATTAGTACAAGAAACAAAGTGTGGAAAAAGGCTATTAGTTGTCTCAATACCTATATTTAATGAAAACGGAGAAATTGTTCGGGTCGTAAATGCCTCCCGGGATATAACTGAATTAAATAAATTACAAGAGGAATTGGAAGAGACAAAGAATTTAGTACAAGAATATAAAAGAGAAGTGTTACAATTAAAAAAAGAAAAAGAGTCTCACGACAAATTAATCTTTAAAAGCCCCCAGATGGAAGACTTGGTTAATTTTGCAATTAAGGTAGCGGATGTTAATAGTACGGTCTTAATTACAGGTGAATCAGGTGTTGGTAAAGAGGTATTTGCAAAAACCATCCATGATTCCAGTCCACGAAAAAATGAGGTGTTTGTTAAAATCAATTGTGGAGCTATTCCAGAAAATTTGTTAGAATCCGAATTATTTGGTTATGAAAAGGGAGCTTTCACAGGGGCTTATAAGAGAAAACTAGGCTTATTTGAACAAGCTAATCATGGCACTATATTTTTAGATGAAATTGGAGATTTGCCTTTGCCTCTGCAGGTTAAATTATTAAGGGTATTACAGGAAAAGGAATTCACACGAATAGGTGGCACAGAAACTATAAAAGTAGATGTTAGAATTATAGCGGCTACTAATAAAGATTTAAAAGAAATGGTCAAGGAGGGCAAATTTCGGGAGGATTTGTATTATAGGTTAGATGTTCTTCCTCTGCATATTCCACCTTTAAGAGAGAGAAGGGAAGATATTCCACTATTAATAAATAACTTTTTAGCAAAATATAATCAAATCCATGTAAAGGACTTAAAAATATCAAATGAAGCAATGGAAGCGTTAATATCTTATGATTGGCCAGGTAATGTTCGAGAGCTGGAGAACATTATAGAACGGGTAATTATTACTACGGATAATAATTTTGTTAAATTAGAGGACCTTCCTGGAGGGTTTAGGCAAAATATAGCTCCCATAAGTATACATGTCTCTGAAATCATGCCCTTAAAAGAAGCTTTAGAAGTCGTAGAAGAAAGGCTTGTTAATTTAGCTATGGAAAAATATAAAACAACTACTGCTGCAGCCAAGGCTTTAGGAATTAGTCAAGCATCTGTAAGTAGAAAATTAAAAAAAATGAGGTTTCTGCCTCATTTTTAGTATTCTTCCATGTGTTCAATTAAGTCTATAGCCCCTAATACAACATGTGCAAGACCAAATCCAACAATCCCAGCACTTACCATGGGGCTTATATTTTTCTTTTTCATCACAACTCCAGTGGCAGTAACAGCGGTTCCTAAAACTGTGGGTATAAGTCCCTCACGAACCTTCATTTTAATCAGCCTCCTTTTTTGAGATACATACTTATTTTTTACAAAAGCCAAATAAATATTCTAGGTTCATAATTTTTTAAAAAAATATTTTATTCAGACTCGGGATGAACTAGACAAAAAGATATGATAGGATATTAATAAATTAAGAAAATTACACTAGTTAAAAAATTGGAGGAGTGTAAGATGAGCGAAAATTATAAATTTGTGCAAAACACGAAATGTGAATACTTCCCTTGTCATAAAGTCGAAGATCCGGAAAATTTCAATTGTCTTTTTTGTTACTGCCCCTTATATGCTCTAAAAAGTAAATGTGGTGGAAATTTCAAATATGCCTATGGTATAAAAGACTGTAGTGATTGTCGTATTCCTCATGTTAAGGGCAAAGGTTATGATTATATCAGATCCCGAATAGAAGACATTCTTGAACTGGGCAGTGAAAGATAAATGGGAAGAATCCTAACCGTCAAAGAGGGCCATTTAGGTTGGCTAATTTTTGATAATCCCCAAAAAAGAAATGCTATTAATTATCAAATGTGGCAGAGGATACCTGAAGCTCTGGAAGAATTAAACAATGATGAAGATATTAGAGTCATCATTATCCGAGGAGCTGGAGAAAAAGCCTTTACCGCAGGGGCAGATATTTCTGAATTTAAAACTTTAAGAAATAGTAGCAAAACTTCTGATGGCTACAATAAGGTGACTAAGGCGGCCTACCAAGGGATCAAATATTCACCTAAACCAGTGGTTGCAATGATTCAAGGATTTTGTATTGGTGGTGGCCTAGGTATTGCATTACAATCGGATTTGCGGATTTCTTCTGACGAGGCAATATTTGGTATTCCTGCTGTGAAAAGGGGAATAGCTTATGGCTATGATGGCATTAGCGACTTAGTTGATATAGTAGGTCCATCTATTGCTAAAGAAATTTTTTTTACTGGAAGAAACTACGAAGCGAGTCTTGCCCTAAAGATGGGTTTGATTCATCATATGGTTGAAAAAGAGGCTTTGGAAGACTTTGTACGGGATTATTGTTTAGAGATAGCCTCCAATGCACCTCTCTCCATAAGATCGATTAAATTTGCCATAAATGAATACCTTAAAGATCCACAAGAAAGAGATATGGCCAAAATTGAAAAAGAAATGGCCAGGTGTTTTGATAGCTGGGATTATCAAGAGGGTTCTAGAGCCTTTTTGGAAAAAAGAAATCCTAGATTTTTGGGGAAGTAAAAGGTAAGAGGTAATTTGTTGTGATAATGGAATACTATAAAATCAAACTAAGGTTAATACTTATTTTATTTACGAGTGTAGGCTTCCTTCTAACTGGCTGTCAAAATTTAGAGGAAGAAAATCCAAATATTTTTATGGGTAAATGGGTTTCTCAAGGACTTTTTCTGGAGGATGGGATTACGGAAGATACATTGACAGCCCAGGAAAAGTTAGGGATAAGCTATATTAAAGCTTATTTTAAAGAAGGTACTATCATAGAGTTTATGGAAAAAGGGGTTCTCAAAATTCCTGACATTGGAGAAGGTAAATACGAAATTACAAAAGATAATAGATTAAAAATAATGAATGATCTGGCGGGAATTCTTTTAGATTATGAAATTGATGAAGAGATTGTTTTGATTAAAACCAATAAGATGTATATTAAGCTGGTAAGGGATAATGGTAAAATAGCAGAATAGTCTGTAGAACAAAAAAATCTCTCAGGTTTTAACCTGAGAGATTTTTTTAAACATTTGCTGTATCTATTTTTTCGAATTCATCTAAAATTTCTTGGGAAGGTTCTTTATCTAAAAGGCTAAAAACCACTATTGCAATTACGGAACAAATAAAACCAGGTACAATTTCATACAGCTCAAATATACCACCCTGTAAGTTTTTCCAGAGGATTACAATGATACCTCCAGTAATCATACCGGCTAACGCTCCTCGTCCCGTCATCCGTTTCCAGAAAAGGGAGAGAATAATTGTAGGACCGAAAACTGCTCCAAAACCTGCCCAGGCATAAGCAACCAAATCTAGTATGGAACTTTCAGGATTAAAGGCTAGAACATAGGCAATTATAGAAACGAAAACAACTGTCAAACGGCTAACCCACAATAATTCTTTTCCGCTAGCATTGGGACGTAAAAAGGCTTTATAAAAATCTTCGCTTAGAGCAGAAGCACTTACTAGTAATTGTGAATCGGCTGTACTCATTATAGCTGATAAAATTGCTGCTAAAAGAAAACCTGTCAGAATAGTGGGGAACATCTCTTGGGCCATAATCATAAATACTTTTTCTGACTCTGTCCCAATTAATGGGGTTGTTAGATATACTCTACCAACAAGCCCTACTAGTACGGCGGCAGATAGGGATAAAATGACCCAAACCATAGCAATAATTCTTGCTTTTTTTATTTGGCTTGAGGAGCTAATAGCCATAAACCTAACCAAGATATGGGGTTGCCCAAAATAACCTAGTCCCCATGCTAAAAGGGAAATTAAGGCCAAGGCTGAGAGCTGACTTCCATCAGCTGCAGTAAAGGGGTTTAAAAGCTCTGGGTTAACGGTATTAACTATGTCAATAGTGGCCCTCGGCCCCCCTAACAATTTGACCGCCATTAAGGGAACAATTAAAATGGCAACTAACATTAACATTCCTTGGAAAAAGTCTGTCCAGCAGACAGCTAAAAAGCCACCTAAAAAGGTATAACTCACTAAAACGACAACTCCAATGGTCAAAGCTGTAAAATAAGGTAACCCAAATGCTGTACTAAATAGTTTACCACTGGCTACAAAGCCTGAGGAAGTGTAAATAACAAAGAATACCAGGATAAAGATAGCGGAAACTAATCTTAGTACTTTTTTCTTGTCTCTAAATCTGTTCTCAAAAAAATCGGAAAGAGTAAGGGAATCACCAGCTATTTCAGTGTATTGGCGCAATCTTTTGGCTACAAACTTCCAGTTAAGGTATGTACCTATAGCAAGTCCAATAGCAATCCAAGAAGCTTCTAAACCTGAGAGATAGGCAGCTCCAGGTAAGCCTAATAAAAGCCAACCACTCATATCCGAGGCTTGGGCACTTAGAGAAGTAACCCAACTATTAAGGCTACGTCCTCCTAACAGATATTCGGATGTACTGGTTGTCCTCTTGTAAAAGTATATACCAGCAAATAATAAGGCCAAAAAATAGATAACAAAAGAAATAATGATACTAATTTCTGCTGACAAAACATTTTCCTCCTATCATGTAATATGTTTTAACGCTCTTGATGATTATACAATTTGTTGGACTAAATAGGCAAGAAAATAAGCAAAAAACATAATCGCGACAATATTCTGTCTATAGAATAGGAAATTACACTTTTATGGAAAGGGTTTTTATATTAGAATGGAATAGTAAATTATGGTGAATTTGTAATCATATTGGGGGCGAAGTAATGAAGCAGATGCTTGGAATAGTATTAACAATAACACTTTCCTTGGCCAGTTTAGGTTGTTCTAATGAAGAAAATATCACCCCTAGTTTAATCAATGAAACCCAAAAAGTTGTGGAAGTAATGGAAATTACCGAGGAGGTTTTTCCCAGAACTTTAGAATATTTTGGCATAGTTAATGCAATTGGATTTAAAAGTTATAGCTTTTCCCAAATGGGCAAAATAACCAATATCTTTGTAGAAGAGGGTCAAAAGGTAGTTAAAGGAGACATCCTCGCTCAATTGGATACCAAGGATCATGATTTAGCCTTGGAGGAAGCGGTAAATAATTTAACTAAGGCAGCAACCTCTTATGAATATCTGGAAGAACAACATAATAAAACCCAAAAACAATGGGAAGAGGGAGAAATTTCTCAACAGGAGTATAATCTGGTTAAGTTGGAATTTGAACTTGCGGAGGCAAATTTAAAAAATACTCTGGTGGAGTATGAAAATAAACTCAATTTATTAGAAGAAACGCAGCTTTGTACTGATATGGATGGTTATGTATTGAAAGTTAATTTCCAACCAGGAGAAATTGTTGAAAAGGGAATGCCAGTGATAATCATTCGGGAAAATCGATTGATCGTTGAGATAGAGGTGCCCCAAGGTGAGACTCAAAAAATCCGAGGTAGTGGTGCTCATGTAAATATCAATGGACAACACCTATTGGGTAAAGTTATACATATTGACCCAATCCCTGATAAAAAGAGTAGAACATATAAAGCTTTAATTGCTTTATCCGAAGAAGAGGGGCTGATGTTAGGGGATATTGCTAAAGTAACTATTGTATGGGGTGAGGATCAAGGAATAGCTATCCCCATAACTTGTGTCATGAATGAAGATGATGACTATGTTTTTGTAGTTGAGGAAGAGAAAATAGTTAAAAGAACCATAGAAATAGGTCGAATAGTTGATAATTATATATTAGTTACTGGGCTAGAAGCAGGAGAATTATTAGTGGTAGAGGGTTTGGAATATGTGTCAGAAGGGGACAAGGTAGAGCTCAATAAGAAATAAGTTTGTTGGGCTTTCAAATAAGTTTACTTTATTATCTTTTCTGGCTAAAAAGGAGAAAGATATGATTGGCTCACTTTTAAAAATAAGAGTTGGAAATCGAAAAGTAGTTATCTTTCTAATAGTTCTTTATGGTTTATTAGGGTTAATTGGTTACCTACTTTTACCTCAACAGCTCATTCTTATGGATAAGGAAGAGGCTACTATAAAAGTCTATTATCCAGGGGCTTCGGCCCAAGAGGTAGAAAGCTTGGTAACTGCTAAAATTGAAGAGGAACTTAAGGGTTTAGATGGGTATGATTATTCCTATTCTATCTCCCAAAGAGGATCAGCCCTTATTAAGTTAAAATTAAATGACAGTATTAATAGTGAAAACAAATGGCAACAGCTTAGGGGACGAATCAATAATTTGCAAGATAGCTTACCTCAAAATGTGGAAGTATTGATCTCAACAGAACCAGCAACATCAGAGGATTTTTTGTTTACTATCTGGAATGAAGGCGGGAGATATACTCAATTAATTGAGGATGCAAAATACATAAAACAAGAAATATCTTCCCTCCCAGGACTTTCCTCTATAAAAATAATAGGGGAGCAGATTCAAGAGATAAGAGTACAAGTGGATCTGGATAAATTAAATCATTATAAAGAAATTTCAATGAAGGACATCCTAAAGGCTTTAGAGATGGCTAATATGTCTATTCTCCAAACAGCAATTAATATCAATGATGTTGAGGTAAATCTTAATACCTCCAAAGCCTTAAGTAGCTTAGAGGACATTGCAAATACTATTATTTATATTTCTCCAGAAAGTGGTGGGGCAGTTAGAGTAAAGGATGTTGCCAACATTACCTGGGAACCCAAGGAAACCAATGAAATAGTAAAGCATAATGGTGAAAATGCTATATTGTTAACAGGAAGTTTTAAGAAAAATACAGATAAAATTGCTATTAGTCAAGAAATAGAAAGCCGGTTGATAGATATTCAAGCTGATTTATCTTCCCAGACAAAAATTGACCAGTTATTTTCCCAATCGAGGAAGCTAGAGTCTTTCTCTTCTAGGGATAACCTTACTCTGGTAGATATCCGGACAGAACCAGGACTAACTTTAAATGAAAAGGAAAAAAAGGCGGAGAGGATATCTTATATTCTCGGAGAAAAGCATGGATTAGATTTTTTTACAGTTGTTATAGATAGCGAAGGATATGCTCAGGTTTGGATGGAGACGGATAAATTCCACCAACCTGCTCTTCAAATAAGAATAATAGGGCCTCAGGAAGGCCTTGCGCAAATTGTGAAAGAAACCAAGGAAATCTTAAAAAACACCCCCGGTATCTTAAATATTCAAGATGACCAAAGCGTTCAGAGATATGAATATTTCCTGGATATAGATTATCAAAAAGCAGCTTTCTTAGGGGTGAAGCCATTAGAAATTCAAGAAATAATAAATCTTTTCAGCCAGGGACAAATAGCAACAACTGTGGTTTTAGAAGATCAAAAATATGATGTTAATGTAAAAAGTAATTTAAAAAGCATAGAGGAGATTATGGATTTAGCCATCACTTCCCCAGAGACTGGCCAAAGAGTTCTTTTAAAACAGATAGCTGAATTAAAACTACAACCTCAAATAGCACACATTAAAAAGTACAATGGAGAGCATACTGTTACGGTATATGGTGATCTTCAGGGAACAACAAGTTTGTTAGAAATAGAAAGGTTGGTAAAGGCTGAACTTGCTAAAAGGGATTTAGATAATTATCAAATCCACTTTATTAAGAAAGGACAATCTCGGACGATTCCTCTTTTATATTAAAAAACTTAGAACCTTCTAAAAAGTGTTTTCATACTATATAGCAGATAAGGAAATACTAATTAAGGAGGAAAGCTAAGGATGAGATATGTAGTTCAGCCTGGGGATACCTTATTTATAATTGCTACGAGGTTCGGTGTGAGTTTAAGCGCATTGCTAGCTGCAAACCCACAAATTAGTGATCCCAATATTATCTTTACAGGACAAATAATCATTATTCCTGGTGGAGAAATGCCACCAAGGCC
>JAAZJU010000214.1 GCA_012800195.1 Clostridia bacterium | reverse complement strand
TTTTCCAAAATCCCCGATATCTCCTACATATCTGTTTTGCATCTCTCTACCCTTCTAGCGATTTTTAAACTTCTCCGGTTTTTCAACTTTCATCCCCAGTATATTTCCACAATCAGTACAAAGATCAACTATTACGGCACTTCCAGTGGAAAATATTTTCCCCACTGGCTTTAAAGCTGCATAGCCATTGAATTTACCTTTTCCAATTTCTCTACTGCCACAAACAGGGCATTTTGTTTCAGTCATTCAGGAAACACCTCTTTTCGCTATAACTATGTAACAAAGAGTGAGTTATGGTTTTATATAAGCATAGCCTTCACTTTGTTTTTCTACGAGTTCTAAAATAAAGATTTTTTCATTTCTCATATCCTCCTTGTAAAAAATAAACCTTCTATGATAATTTTATTCTCCTAATAGTCATAATACCCTGTTTTCTTTATATCAAAAAACGAAGTTCCCCACGAGGAACTTCGTTACTGTTGACACAAAAGCATTAAGGAGTTTGAAATGTTTATGGAAGAAAATGATAAAATTCCAAGCAAACTATTCATAGCTTGGAATTTTATCATTTAATATTCTTGGCTAGTTATGTCCCAGCCTCATTCAAAGTAAGTTTTCATATTTCTGTTTCCCGTACAAGACGCGCATAATAATTACTTGCTTATTTTCTTCTTCAACCAGATAAAATACAATATAATTATCAATTATTAATTTTCTATAACCTTTATTTCTTAAATATTCATCAGCCACATAATTACATGAAAAAGGAAACTCTCTTAATCCCATAATCCCTTTTTCTATTCTTTCCAAAATATTAGCAGCTGAAGCTGTTGCAAATAACTCTTCTGATATATATTGATAAATATTATCTAAATCTTCTGCAGCTTTTGGGGTCATCTTTATAGTATAATTATTTACCATACCTATCTTTTAAACTTTCAAATACTGCTTCAGCATCTAAAAGCTTTTCTCCACTTTTTATTTGATTCTCTGCCTCTGCTAACTTTTCATATAAATCTGCTTTAGCTAGTTTGTCTTTATAGGTCTCCATGCTCATAACAACTAGGTGCCCATATCCATTCTTTGTAATGTAGATAGGCTCTTTACTTTCTTCGCAAAGTCTTGATATCTCTGTAGTATCTCTTAAATCCTTGATTGGCCTTATTTCAATCATAACATTACCCCCCTTGCTAATATTATGACCTTATTATAGCATAATTATGCTTAATTAACTATACATTTTATTATTACTATAGGTATTATTTTTCATCCCATACTTTACCTATACAACTTTTATCACCATAAAACTCGGTTTATTAACTACTCCTCAAAAACACATTAAAATCTCATCTATTTCAAATCTTTTTAGAAAAATAAAACCATCATTAATAAAAGTGTTTTATCAATGATGGTTTTATTTGGTGGAGCTAAGAAGCTTCGAACCCCTGACCTATTTCCTGCCTCCCCGTTCCTTTACATCTTTACGGATTTCCTCTAAAGAAGCGTCGTCAACTATTCCTGCATTACGAAAATAGGCTACGGTTTCAGCCATTACCTTATAGTTTAATTGGGTTCCTTCACTGTC
>JAAZJU010000213.1 GCA_012800195.1 Clostridia bacterium | reverse complement strand
TTTTTTGACACAACAAACATTTTTTGTTAAAATTAACATATATCTATCATGGGGGTGAAAGTATGTTCAAGGTAGGGGATAAAGTTGTTTATCCTATGCACGGCGCAGGGGTAATCGAAGCAATTGAAGAAAAAGAAGTGCTAGGGGATATACGACGCTACTATATAATGAAAATACCTTGTGGAGATATGAAGGTAATGGTTCCTATGGATAATATAGAAGAGATAGGACTCAGAGAAGTTATAGATGCCGATGGAGTTACCAAGGTCATATCAATCTTAAAAGATAAAGAAACGGATATGTCCAATAATTGGAGTAGAAGATATCGGACCAATATGGATAAAATCAGAAGTGGCAGTATTTATGAAGTGGCTGAAGTGGTCAGAAATTTAAGTATTAGAGAAAGGGATAAAGGTCTATCTACAGGAGAAAGAAAAATGCTGGATAATGCTCGGCAAATTTTAGTTAGTGAATTGGTTTTGGCACAAGAAGCACAGGAAGATCATGTTATTTTAATGTTAGATAAATTGTTTGCTTAAGCGTCGGGGGTTACCCTGACGTTTTCAACTTGAAATAATTGTTATTTTTGTCGTATAATAGTTTTTATAGTTTTTTACTCGAATACTTGGGTATAATTATCTTAATGAAGGGAGGTGAGGTGTTGATAAGGAAACTGGTGCGTTTGGGAATAATGTTAATCGCTGGATTAGCTGGTTTGTATTTGGGACATTTTATCACAAACAGTTTATTAGTTGTTTCTGCTAGTCAGTTCAGGATTACTTTACTTGTATTTCCTGGCATAGCGGCTGCTTTAATTGGTTATACCATTGCTCCCCGTCTAATTGAATGGTCATTACAAATGCTAACCTGGATTGAAGGTAAGCTTCAAAGAATGCCTATTCAGGATTTAATGGGTGGAGCAATAGGATTGATTATTGGACTCATAATTGCTACTTTATTTGGCAATTCTTTTTCTCAAATACCGATAATAGGATCTTATATCCCTATTATTATTAGTTTAGCCCTGGGTTATCTAGGCATGAGTGTAGGGGCTAAAAAGAAGGATGATTTATTAAGTATTTTTTCATTATTTAAGTTTGGAGCCAAGGAAAAACCTGTAAAAAGTGATTTTAAACCTAAGCACAAGGTATTAGATACCAGTGTGATCATTGATGGCCGGATTGCGGATATTTGCAAAAGCGGTTTTATTGAGGGTCCATTGGTTATCCCGAATTTTATCTTAGAAGAACTAAGGCATATTGCCGATTCTTCTGACCTTTTAAAGAGAAATCGGGGTCGGAGAGGTTTAGATATTTTAAATAAAATTCGTAAGGAACTAGACATCCCAGTGATAATTACAGATAAGGACTTCGATGACATTGCCGAGGTTGATAGCAAATTGGTAAAGTTAGCTCAAGTTTTAGAGGGTTATGTGGTGACTAATGACTATAACTTAAATAAGGTTGCTGAACTTCAAGGTGTTAAGGTTTTAAATATTAATGAATTGGCTAACGCTGTCAAACCTGTGGTACTTCCTGGTGAAGAAATGGTGGTTCAGATTATTAAAGAAGGTAAAGAATCTGGACAAGGTGTCGCCTACCTAGATGATGGAACTATGATAGTGGTGGAAAACGGTAAAAAAGTAGTGGGCGAAACAGTGCAGGTTCTAGTCACCAGCGTTTTACAGACTGCTGCCGGACGAATGATTTTTGCTAAACTTAAGGCGGAAGATAAAAGGGAAATGGGTGGTGTAAGTAATCTTGCTTAAGACCGTAGCCTTAATAGCTGCTGCTGGCCAGGGGAAAAGGATGGGCAGTAAGCTAAATAAACAATATCTACCTTTATTAGGCAAACCAGTTTTAGCCCATACCCTGGAGGTTTTTCAACAACACCCACTAATTGACGATATAATCGTAATAGCCACTAAAGATGAAGTCGAATTTTGTAAAAAAGAAGTGGTGGAAGCCTTTGACTTTAATAAAGTAAGTCAAATAGTAGCAGGTGGTCAGGAAAGACAGGACTCTATTTATCGAGGTCTACAAAGCCTGCCTGAAGAGTGTGATTTAGTGGTCGTGCATGATGGAGCACGACCACTAGTTACGCCTCAAATTTTAACTGAGGCTATTAAAGAGGCACAACTTTCAAAAGCTTCTGTGGTGGCTGTACCTGTTAAGGATACAATAAAACAGGTTAATAGGGAGGGTTTTGTGGAGAAAACTTTAAACAGGGCAGAACTAGTTAGTGTCCAGACTCCCCAAGTATTTAAAAAAGAAATTATACTTAAAGCCTATGAGGAGGCTTTTAAAAAAGGTATATATGGCACCGATGATGCTAGCTTAGTTGAGCTCTGGGGTATTAAGGTTAAGGTAGTAATGGGATCCTATGAAAACATTAAAATTACTACTCCTGAAGATATAGAACTTGCTTTAAGCTTGATAAGGGGGAGGAATTCTTGAGAATAGGTTTTGGCTATGATGTACATAAATTAGTGGAGGACAGGCCCTTAATTTTAGGTGGGATTAATATTCCCTTTGAAAAAGGTCTATTGGGTCATTCAGATGCTGATGTCCTAATTCATGTAATAATGGATGCCCTTTTGGGGGCAGCGGGTTTGGGGGATATCGGCAAGCACTTCCCCGATACTGAGCTGGAATTTAAGGACATTTCTAGTATGGTTTTATTAAAAAAGGTTAAAGAGCTAATTGACAATAATGGCTATCGGGTGAATAATATTGATGCTACTATTGTTGCTCAAAAACCAAAATTAGCAAGCTATATCCCCTTGATGGTGGAGAATATCAGTAAGACTATACATATTGAGGAAACTAGGATTAATATTAAAGCTACAACTACAGAGGGGTTGGGCTTTGCTGGTCAAGGACAAGGTATAGCAGGTTATGCAGTTTGCACACTTAAGGAAGTGAGAGAGTAAACAAGTAGTGTTATAAAAATGCATACTTTTGTTCACTAGACTCCAAATCGGAATATTCTAAGTTTGCTTCGGATAAAAGCTAAACATGTTCAATGGGTCGTCCATGACCCAAATCACACTCTCGCAAACATCCTGTTTGCTCGTTAGCTTTTATTACCTCAGCTTCGCTA
>JAAZJU010000212.1 GCA_012800195.1 Clostridia bacterium | reverse complement strand
GAAATTCTCCAAGATAAATTTGGAGTATTGTTCAATCTCATTATCATATTCAAAACTGTCTTCCCATTCTTTCAGTTTAATACAGGCGGTAAGCTTGCATTGGTAATCACTATATGTTTCCAATATTGTAAACCTTTCATATACTTCCTTATAAAAATAATACTCAGCTAAAGGATTTACGCCATCATGACTTAATAAAAAATCGTCATGAGTGTATTCCCAAAATGTCATTGCGCAGTTGTTTTCTGAAAAAACAATTCTAGCTCTATATATTACTTCTTCAGGGTGGCTATAAACCATTACGTTATTATGTAATGGTTTATCAATTTTGCTTTCCATCTCTTTAAGCTCTTCTTCGCTATATCCTTTACTTAATAAATGCTTTCTTAGAAGTTTATAAGCGCAGTAGGGACACATTATTTCCGTTTTCCCTATATTAAAAGAACAGTCCTTGTAAACACAATTAAAATCATAAAAATTTTTGATTGTTTTATTGCATTCACAGCACTGATATGGCTGGGTTTTCCTGTTTTTTATTATTTCTTTTAAATTTATGTTTGTTTGGTATTTCATATTTTCCCCCTAGAACTTATTTAATTATTCTTTTGGATTAACCATCGGTAAAATAAAATTTAGATATAAGACATCCTTTTTCCTGCAAATACGAACTTTAAAACCTAAATAATAATCTTTCAGGTATTTTTACATCTAAAATTAGAGTATAATGGATGAAAAAAGAAATGACGGTTTACATTAGGAGGAACAGCAATGAAGTCAGGGAAACTGAATAATGAACTTTTAAAATCAATAGTATTTAATAATATAACCTACCAGAGAGAAGAAATAATGGTCAGAGCTGGTATCGGCGAAGACTGTGCTGTTATAGATTTTGGTGAGTTTGCTTGTGTAATTTCCACTGATCCTATTACTGGGGCTAGTAATAAGGTAGGTAGATTGGCTGTGCATATAGCCTGTAATGATATAGCCTCCAATGGTGTTGAACCTCTAGGACTTTTGTTAACCCTCTTGGTACCAGAGGGAACTACTGAGGCTGAGCTTAATGAAATAATGAAGGAAGCTGGAGAGGCTGCAGCAGAACTTAATGTAGAGATTATGGGAGGACATACGGAAGTAACCTCTGCTGTCAATAAAATAATTATTTCTGCCACAGTGATTGGCAAGCATCCAAAGAATAAGGTTATCTTTAGTAAAGGGGCACAACCTGGTGATCTAGTAATAATGACCAAAAGTGCTGGATTAGAGGGAACAGCTATTATTGCTCATGATTGGGAGGACAGGCTTCGTAAAGATTTGGGGGATAGCATTGTTGAGGAAGGTAAAAAAATGATGCAAGACATTAGTGTTGTTAAGGAAGGGGTTATTGCAGGTAAAATAGGGGTAACAGCCATGCATGATGCTACAGAAGGAGGGCTTCTGGGGGCTCTTTGGGAGCTTTGTGAAGCCTCTAAGGTCGGAACGTTAATAGATAGAGAAAAGATAAATATTGCCCCTGTAACGAAGGAAATATGTGAATTTTTCAATCTAGATCCCTTGAGGCTAATTTCTAGTGGCTGTATGCTAATAACAGTGGCCCAGGAAAAAGCTCCAGAGCTATTAAATGAGTACAAAAAAAATGGAATTGTAGCCACTATTATAGGAAAGGTTACTGCTTCTGGTAGATTTATGCAAGATGGAGAAAATTTATTAGAGATTCTGCCCCCTATAGGTGATGAATTATATAAGGTATTTTAAGCGAGCAAGACATTTTAATAAGAAAATAAACTTTTTTATTTCCCCCGGGGTATGTCTTCGGGGGATTTTCTAGTCCAGATATAAAAGGAAACCATACAGGCAATAGCTACAAGTATAATTCTTACCAGTATATCTTTGACTATAAAAACTGAGGAAAACCCTATCGTTATCCATAAAATAACTATTGCTCTTTTTTTCATTCTTAAAGGTATACCATTACCTGATACATAATCCTTGACATAAGGACCCATATACTTATTGGTAAGAATAAAGTTGTAAAGTTTTTTATTGCTTCTTAAATAACAAGCTAGGGCTAATAATAAAAAAGGTGTAGTAGGTAGAACTGGTAAGAAAATTCCAATAATGCCTAGTCCTAAGCTTAGAGAGCCTATAATTATAAGTAAAATTCTCTTTATTGCTCCGATGTTTTCAGCCATAAGTCAATAACTCCAAAAAGCTAATTCTTATTTTTTTCTAAGTTTTTATTATAGCATATCTATTAAAAATAAAAAGAAAAGGCTACATTTGGTAAATCTTCTCCTATATCCCATTTTCAATTAAAGCAATAACACCACCATTATAAGCCTCTGGTGATATATGACCTATGGCTTAGCCTATACCTGTTTTTTAGTTGTAAATTATCTTAAGAAGACAAGCTTTGGAACAGATGTCTTAGAGCTTCTAGTGGATGGTAAATAAGCATCCGTGGCCCAGCATAGCGCATTACTTTTCTTACCCTTTCCCGCATATCTGGCTTATAGCAATGGATTGGACATTTACCACAGGTAGGTTTGTTTTTCCCCTGTCTACATAATTCCAGTCTCTTCCATGAATACTCCAATAATTCACTACAATCTTGACAGAGCTCGTCTTTTGAGCCATGTTGATCTTTGCAGTAAAGATTTATCATCTTTTCAATTGTTACTTTATCCTTTTCAATTTTTTTCTGTTTCATAACATCATCTTCTCTCATCCATTAGTCAATAATTTTTTATGGCATTACCAAGGCAAAGATAAATCCTAACATAATACCGACATTAGCATATTCACTATGGGTTTTATGACTTTGGGGAATTAATTCATCACTGGCAATATAAATCATTGCTCCTGCTGCAAAGGCTAATGATCCAGAAACAAAGATAAGGGAAATGGAACCAATAATCAGACCAAAAAAGGTACCAATCAAAGTGGATAGTCCTGTCAATACACTGATTAAAACTATTCTTGCTTTAGACATATTACATAGAGCCAGTGGTAAAGCTATGCATAATCCCTCCGCAGTATTGTGTAAACCTATACCAATGGCAGTATAAAAGCCTGTTTCCTGTGAAATATAATTGGATGCACCAATAGCCAAACCCTCGGGAATATTATGAAGGGCAATACCTAAGGCTATGAATATCCCCATTTTAAAGTACATGTTTTCCTCGGTTTCGCTTTTATGGGTATGGGGCAAGGCTACATCTAAAAGAAACATAATTGTTCCTCCCAAAACAAATCCTAAAATAGTATAAGAAACTCCAGCTTCCAAACTATTAGGAATGAGGCTAAAAGTAGAAATACCTATCATAATGCCCGCTGCAAATCCTAAAACCGAAGAAAATAAGGAAGTGGGAATATTTTTAATTACTATTGCTATTAGCCCTCCTAATCCTGTCATTAATCCTGCTAAAAAACCCATTACTAAAACTTCGTTGTTTATCTTAATCAACTCCATAATCTCTATTTTTTAATTAAATAGTATTATACTATAATTTCTATTTGTCACAAAGAATCTGTAAATGTTCGTTGATAAATAAGTTACCCTAGGGACCTACCCCTTAGGGTAACTTATTTCTTTATTATAGATAGTTGAATTGGATGGATAAAGTAGCTATAGTTATTTTCCCAAAAGCCTTCGATATTCCTTAAGTTTTTTAGCCGCTAAAAAGAACTTCCTATCTAACTCTGCTTTTTCTTCTTCATCTAGGATTTCATTTAATCTACCACTTAAAAAAGCTAATTCACACTCTAGTCTATTAATATTATCTGTAATATCCCCTAAATCCTCCCCAATTTCTTGGTTTAAATTTTGTTTCT
>JAAZJU010000031.1 GCA_012800195.1 Clostridia bacterium | reverse complement strand
CGCTGTAGGTTCTGTTAAAGGTAATCGAACTAATCAAGTAGATTGTAATAATGCTTGCTTAGGGGGAGAATTTGGTCTTAAGGATAGAATGAATTTTATCTTCCCCTTAGCTATGGATGAAGATTGCCGAATGCTTATTTATAATGCTAAGCCTTTAAACCTCTATAAAGATATTCAGAGTGTTTTAGAATCTGGAGTTGATAGTCTTAGGATTGAAGCTAGGCAGGAAGATCTACAATGGATTGGAGAAGTAACTAGAATTTATCGTCAAGCAATAGATGATTGGTATCAGGGTATTAATTTTATACCCCTAGAAGAAAGTATTAAAAGGTTAGAAAAGTTAGAACCTAATGGTTCTACAACAGGACACTTCTTTAGAGGCGTGATTTAAGGATATAGGTGATAAATTAATGAATAAATTTACCTTAGAGAAATTAGAATTTAATAAGATTATTAACATGTTAACTAAGGAATGTAGTTCCAGTCTTGGTCAAGCAAAGGCCCAAGGACTTGAACCTATTTTAGACTATGAACAAATAGTCTTATGGCAGGAAGAGACCAGTGAAGGGGTATTGATTAGACGGTTTGAACCTCAAATTCCCTTAGGTGGTTTAGTAGATACTAGGAGCTCTATTAGAAAGGCAGAAATGGGAGGACTGTTAGAGGCTGAGGAATTTTTACATTTGGGATCTAATCTTAGAGCCACTCGTAAATTAAAAAGTTTTTTAACTAAAAAGAAACAATATTTAATTCCTCGCATGGAATGGTGGGGAGGACAATTAACTCCTCTCCCGAGTTTAGAGAAAGAAATCGATAGTATTGTCTCCCCTGAAGGGGACATCAGAGATGATGCTTCCTTTGAATTGGCCAGGATAAGAAGAAAAATAGCTACTCTATTAAATAGGATTAAAGATAAACTGGATAATATGATTAAATCAGATACCTATCAAAAATACCTACAGGATCCTATAGTAACTATTCGTGGAGATAGGTATGTAGTTCCAGTTAAACAAGAATATCGGGGACAGGTCCCAGGGATTATTCATGATCAATCGGCTAGTGGGGCAACCCTCTTTATTGAACCCATGGCTGTGGTGGAGATGAATAATGATTTACGAAAATCTTTAGTAGAAGAGCGGGATGAAATAACCCGCATTCTGCAGGAACTAAGTAAAAAAGTAGCAGTCCATGTAAGAGAACTAAGGGATAACCTAGAGGTTTTAGCCCAAATAGACTTTATCTTCGCTAAAGCCCGCCTAAGTGAAAAAATGTCCGCTGTTGAACCTAAAATGGTAGAGGAACAGAAAATTGATATTATAAAGGGACGCCACCCTCTGATTAAACCTCAAGAGGTGGTACCTTTAACTATTTCCTTGGGTGAAGATTTTGAAGCTTTAGTAATAACAGGACCTAACACCGGAGGAAAAACTGTCACTTTAAAGACTGTAGGTCTTTTTGTCCTAATGAGTCAAAGTGGTCTCCATATCCCAGCGGAAATGGGTAGTACAATAGGTATTTTTACAAAGATTTTTGCTGATATTGGTGATGAACAAAGTATTGAACAATCCCTCAGTACCTTTTCTTCCCATATGACTAATATTGTTAAAATTTTAGCCCAAGCTGATAGTAAAACCTTAGTTTTAATGGATGAATTAGGGGCTGGAACAGATCCTTCTGAGGGGGCTGCTTTAGCCATAGCAATTATCGATTATTTACTTAATAAAAAGGTTAAGATTATTGCTACCACCCATTATAGTGAACTTAAGACATATGCTTTTAATGAGGAACGGGTACAAAATGCCAGTGTAGAATTTGATGTTCAAACTCTTAGACCCACCTATCGTTTATTAATCGGTGTGCCAGGGAAAAGTAACGCCTTTGAAATCGCTAGCCGTCTGGGACTAAAAGAGGAAGTAGTGCACAAGGCTCGAAGTCTGATTTCTCAAGATGAAAAAAATGTTGCTGATTTAATTGAGAGCTTAGAGGCTAATCAGCTAACCAGTGAAAAAAACAAATTAGAAACAGAGGCAAAACTAAAAATAGCTACCGAGAAATTACGGGCCATTGAAAAAGCAGAGGAAGCTTTGGCAGAAAAGGCAGAAAGAATAATTCTTGATGCTCAAACAGAAGCCCTGGAAATTATTAAAAAAGCCCGTAGAGAAAGCGAAGAAATTATTAAGGAAATTCGCACTTTAGCTAAGGAGGAAATATTAAGAGCAGAACAAAGAGCTACGGATTTAAAAAAATCCCTAGAAGTAGAGGAAGATAGATTAGCTAGTAAGGTGTTCCAAGGTCCTAAGGTAACCGGAAGAAAACCCAAAAAGGTTAAGGCCGGGCAAGAAGTGTTTATCCCCAAATTAAACCAAATAGGGACCGTTATAACTGAGCCCAATAGTAATGGTGAGTTGCAAATCCAAGCAGGTATCTTAAAAATCACAGTAAATATAGACGAACTTCAGGTGGCAGAACCCAAGGAGGCGCCTCAAAAAACTGGAGTAGGTAAAATTGTTTCAAGTAAAAGCTATAATATCCGACCTGAATTAGATTTTCGAGGCACTACAGTGGAAGAGGCCAGTATTATTGTAGATAAATATCTAGATGATGCTTATTTAGCAGGTCTTACCCAAGTATCCTTAATCCATGGTAAAGGTACAGGGGTTTTAAGAAGTCATATTCGGGATATGCTTAAAAATCACCCCCATGTAAAAACTTTTCGTATCGGTGGATTTAATGAAGGGGGCACAGGGGTGACAATTGTCGAGCTGAAAAAATAGAACTTTACCGAAATATGTAAATAATTCTTTACAAATGCCAAATAATTGGTAATATTAATTTAAGACATAAAATATGAATTACCAAAGATACTTCTATATAATGCCAAGCTTTAATAAAATCATTAATTATTGTGCTCTGGTTATCTAGATTAGAAGTATCTTTTTATATTAATTAAAGGGGGTAGTTAAGTGATTAAATTACTAAAAAACAAAAAAGGGTTTACACTTATTGAGTTAATTGTAGTAATTGCTATTCTTGGAATCTTAGCCATAATAACTATTCCTAACATAAGCGGCTTTACTGATAAAGCTAAAGAAAGTGCCGATATTGCCACAGCCGAAACTATTGCCAAAGCTATATCTATACTTGTGGCTGAGGGGGCTATATCTGATACAGAGACCATTACTTATGATGGTAGTAAATTTGATGAGTATAATGAGGATATTATGAAGTTAGTTGATAAAATCAAATTTAATCGAGAGGGTTCTATTACTTTTACGATTGAAGATGGCAAGGTAACT
>JAAZJU010000211.1 GCA_012800195.1 Clostridia bacterium | reverse complement strand
TTAAATTTAACGGCAGCTTCCTTAGCTTCTTCTAGTGTCACTATGCTATTTTGTTCGCTAGCAAGTGCACTACTAGTAAAGTTCAAAATAATAAACAATGTAAAAATGATACTCCATTTTTTATTTCTCATGCCAGCACTCCTTTGATGACCCGTCAGTCAGTATAACATTATATTATGTTAAACAGGGTAGTCTTGTCAACAAATTCTTCCCGAGCTGTTAGCCAATCGAGTAGGAGGTAGATAATTATTTTATCTACCGTCCTCTCACACCACCGTACATACCGTTCGGTATACGGCGGTTCATTAAGAATTATGTATTAGTTGATATCGCTTAGATAAACTTTTAAATCCTAGGTTTTCAAGATATTTATTATTAAGAGTTGTATTTAGGATTGGGCTATTGGATATTCTCCAGTAGCCTTTTCTTGTATTGGCAAATTTCCAGGCTTTATATTCGGGAAGTCCCAGTTTCATTAGGTTTTGACCTCTAGTCTTGACCTTTTTCCACTGTTTCCAAATACAGGCCCTTAGTCTTCTTCTCACCCATGCTTCAAGCTGGCTGATTTTCTTTGTTGCCTTTGCAACCCCAAAATAATTAATCCAACCCACGGTAAACGCGTTCAACTTCTTTATCCTGAAGTCCATGCCTATTCCTGTATTTCGGTTGGTTATATCTTTAATTTTATCCTTAAATCTCTGATAAGATTTCTCATGTATTCTAATTTCAGCCCCAGTTTCTTTGCTGAAATAAAAGGAGAAGCCTAGAAATTTTCTTTTGGATACTAGGTCTACAGCACTTTTCTTTTCATTAACTTTTAACTTCAAGCGACCTTCAATAATTTTCTTTATGCTTTCCATTACTCTTTTTCCTGCTTTTTCGCTTTTGACATATATGTTGCAGTCATCAGCAAATCGGCAGAATTTATGTCCTCTTTTCTCAAGCTCTTTATCAACTTCGTCAAGCAGAATATTGGCAAGTAGCGGACTTAGTGGACCGCCCTGAGGGGTTCCTTCCTCGGAGTTGACTTTAATTCCGTTTATCATTACTCCTGACTCTAGGTATGCTCTGATTAGTTTTAGTAACCGTTTGTCTTTAATTGTTCTTGATAGTCGTTCCATTAGGATATCATGGTTCACTTTATCAAAGAACTTTTCTAAGTCCATATCTACTACCCATCTATTTCCTTGGTTGATGTAGTCTTTTGCTTTGACAATGGCTTGTTTAGCACTTTTATTGGGTCTAAACCCATAGCTACTGTCTGAGAATGTGGGGTCATAAATTTTGTTGAGTTCTTGGGCAGTCGCCTGTTGTATTAGTCTATCTAGTACTGTAGGTATTCCAAGCAATCTAATTCCGCCATCGGGTTTAGGTATCTCCACCCGCCTGACGGGGGAAGGTTTGTACCTTCCTTCCAGTAGCTTTTGTTTAACAGAATCCCAGTTATCGATGATAAATGTTCGAAGTTCATCGACTCTCATACCATCGACCCCATGGCTTCCTTTATTTCTTATTACTCGTTTCATAGCTAGAAGCATATTTTCCCTAGCTAATACCTTATCGAGTAGACTACTGGTATCTCCTAGCACATTGTTTTCTCTTTCTCTCTTTGTTAACGCCAATTTATCCGAAAGCGCCCCTTGTTTACCTCGGAGTTCCACTCCTACTTCCACAAGGTGACCTCTATTTTGAGTTGTCTGCTTTTTATTTGGGTTCTTTGAGTGTAACAAAGCTGAAAACCTCCTAATGTTCAGTCCTTCCCATATCCAGTGCACTGGATATGCTACTATGACTTCTGCTGACTTCTGACAGTTCAGCCATATATCACTACATGGGTTACTATTTCAGATTTAACTTCTATAGTGTATCTGTCAGACCTCCCCAGGTAAGAACGCAAACTTTCCCTCCATCTATCTGCTACATCTACTCTCCTTGTTTCGGGTAGTTATTGGGCTTCATTTTGTTTTGCAAACTCGCCCACAAGGATAAGCCTCAAATGTAGTTCGTGTACCTCAGACCGGAGTTTTGCCGCCGACTTCCTTCAGATTCCACCTCACGATGGACACCCTTGTCTTGAGCTAACGGTTGGCACTACCAGCCCCCGTATCGGACTTTCACCGACTAGTTTGCGCCCATGCTGGGCGCACAAAAAGTAGGAGGCTTTAAAGCCTCCTACCCCAAAAAATGGAAGGTAGAGTTTATCCATGCGTTGGCAAAATAAAATTTAAACATTTACATTGCTTTCTTCCTTAACTTTTACTGGTGGCTCAAGGG
>JAAZJU010000030.1 GCA_012800195.1 Clostridia bacterium | reverse complement strand
TTCTAAACCAGGGATTTAGGGATTACTAATTCCTTAAATAAATCAATACAATAATTATCACTCATCCCAGAAATATAATCCGCTACCCCTCTTTCTAATCCTTCCTCTTTAGCAATTTCCAAATAAAAGTCAGGTAATTTATCAGGGTTTTTCATATAATATTTGAAAATATATTCCACTACGAACATAGCTCTTTCTCTTTCTACCGAGCAAATTTCTCCTTTATAGACATGTTCAAACATAAATTTTCTTAAGCCCACTAACGCTTTTTCCACTTCAGGACTTAAGCTAATTAAAGCCTTATGATCTTTCTCCAATCGTTCTTTAGAATAATAGATTAAATCGGTGACTAAAGTTGCTATTCGCTTACTATGGGTATCCCCTAATATTTCTATATACTCCTGGGGTAAATCCTCTTCTTTTAAGATTCCTGCTCGAATGCTATCATCAATGTCATGTTGAACATAGGCTATCTTATCACTATAGCGAATAATCTGGCCTTCTAAGGTTTGGGCTGACTGTTTACTCACTCCAAAACCACTATGGTGATAAACTCCATCTAATACTTCCTTACTTAAGTTTAATCCTCGTCCCAAACTACCTTTTTCTATCTTAGTTAAAACTCTTACACTATTTTCATTATGTCGAAAACCCTTTTCCATTAAATTATTTAAAACATCCTCCCCAGTATGAGCAAAGGGGGTATGTCCCACATCATGAGCTAAAGCAATAGCTTCAATTAAATCCTCATTTAAAGCTAGGGCTTTACCTATAGTCTTGGCAATTTGGTTTACTTCTAAAGTGTGGGTTAATCTGGTGCGATAATGGTCATTGTCTGGAGAGATATAAACCTGGGTTTTATGTTTTAATCTTCGGAAAGCTTTAGAATGAATTATTCTATCTCTGTCCCTCATATAGCAAGTTCTTATGAGATCTGGTTCCTCAGGTATATCTCTACCTTGAGAATTAACACTCAAGGTGGCATAGGGAGCAAGATATTTTTTTTCCTTTTCTTCAATTATTTCACGCACAATTTCACCTTCCTCCATTGTCAAGATTTCCCTTTATAAATTATACTCTATCCAGTGGAAACATGGGGGGATGGATTAAATAAAAACAGCTTGAACTAAAACCATGTAAAGTACTGTTCCGCCTCCTATGCTTAAAAGTATATTTTCCTTCCAATAGTGGAGAAAAATTATACCTAAAATAGCTATAGCCTCTGGGAACCCATAGGTAGGGCCTTGAAAATTAACATCTTTAAGACAATATACCACCAACAAACCAATAGCTGCATAGGGCAAGACTGTACCAAGATAATTTATATATGAATTGTTCGACTTATTACCTTTAAATATCAAAAAAGGCAAAAACCTAGTAATCATGGTTCCTAGGGTTACCATGCAAATAATAATGAAAGTTTCCATAGGTGTTAAGGTCATTATACTCCCTCCTCAGCCAGTTCTTTTTCCCTGACATAGTTTTTTCGAGTTATTGTCAATACTGCAATAATTCCAATCATAGAGGGAATTATAAAATTACTTGGTCCAAAAACAAGCAGACAGATTACTGAACATAAAACACCAATTAATGCTGGTTGCCGGTTTTGCTGAGTTTTCCAATGGCCCAGAAATATCACCACAAAAAGAGCAGTTAAAACAAAATCCAGCCCTTTCGTATTAAAGAAAAACATGGAACCCAGCAGGGCCCCCAGCACGGAACCCAGCACCCAATAACTATGATTAAGGAGTGTAATAAAAAAATTAAACCAATGGGGATCTACATCCTGTGGAGGTTTAGTTGAGTAGATAATGGAGAAAGTTTCATCACACATCCCGAAAATCAAGTAAGGTTTAAGTTTGCCTGCGTCTTTATACTTATCTAACATGGAAATTCCATAAAATAAATGACGGGCGTTAATTATTAAGGTCATTAATAAAGCATAAAGAGGATTAAAAGCCGAGGTAAGGAAAGTAACTGCTACATATTGGGCTGAGCCTGCTAAGGCCATCAAACTCATCAAAAATGTCCAACCAACACCGTAACCTTTACTATCCATTAAAACTCCATAGGCAATCCCTAAGAACATAAATCCAGTAAAAACAGGAATAGTATGGGGAAAAGCTGCTTTTAATGCTCTATTTTTTTCTTCCATATGTCCCACCTCAATAAACTGTACTAATAGAAAATCTATATTATTTTTCACATCCTGGCTATATTAAGTTATCGTAACATATTTCCTACGGTGAGTAAATAATAGGATATTACCTTATACAACCCAAAAAATTAAGACCCCCAAGAGGTCTGTAAATGGATTATACCTAACTGTTAGAGGTCTTTTTTCGTTTCTGTTTCGCTTGTCTTAAATATTCTTTAATCAAATTTACTGAGGTATTAAGTATCTTATTGCTTTCTATTCCTGCTTGCTGTACTACTTCAAGAGCTTTTTCTGTTTTTCCTACTTCAAAACTACTATGGGCATCACTGTTAATAACTAGATAATTACCATTTTGGGCAGCCTTATGTATAATTTCCTGACAAATAGCCGAACTTCCAGGACGACTAATTGAGAAAGAACTATTATTAATTTCAAGGATTTTCTCTGTTTGTCGAGCTACCTGTACTACTTTATCGATATCAATTGGAAATTTGGGGTTACCTGGATGAACAATAATATCTACCAAAGGATTGTTAAGAACAGCAATCAAAGCTCGAGTGTTGTCTTCAATACCAGTACCAGTATATCCGGTATCCTCATGAAATCCTGCCAGAACAATGTCTAATTTTCCCAATACTTTTACTGGCACATCAAGAGTACCATTAGGATCAAGAATATTTGCTTCAACACCACTTAATACTTCCACCCCATTAATGACTTTAGGAAGATCAGGTACCCTATAGAAATAAAATTCATGAGGAGCACCTGGTAAGCTTGGACCATGATCTGTTAAAGCAATCATTTTTAAACCTCGTTTAGCTGCTGCTTCTGATAGTTCTTGTATTGTACTGAACGCATGACCACTGGCAATGGAATGGACATGCAAATCAGCTTCTAAACATATTTTCATTATTTTCCTCCTTATTACTTTGTTTCCTACCTATATTAACATAAGTAAATTATATTTGTTTTCGCTTCCATATCATGGGCGTATTTTAAAAGGCCCCAATAAAATGAGTCTTGGTCTTTCTTTTAAGATTCTATTTTTTAATCGCACTACTTATTAAACCTAAAAAGGCAAAAATTGTATAGTACCCTGCATTGCTAATTTCTTTTCCAGTTAATTCGAAAATGCCTTGGATAATAAGGGTATTTCCACCGAAAAGTGAAACAACCCAGCCAACTATTAAACCAAAGACTAGGCCAGCTAACAGCATTGCACATCACCCCTAAAAAACTTTTATTCCCTCAACTGTTTCAACCCTATTTTTGCCGCCTTTTTTAGCCACATAAAGTGCCTTATCTGCAAAGATATAGCAATCCTTTAAATTTTGACTATTAGTATCAGTTAGTAAAGATACACCGAAGCTAGCAGTAATTTGTAATGTAATCGATCCAACAATAAATCTTTTTTCCATAATTAATTTCCTGAGTCTTTCAGCAAAGGCATACCCTTCTTCCAAGGAAGTTTCGGGCATAAGAATAATAAATTCTTCTCCCCCAAACCTAGATACAGTATCCGTTTCTCTGACATTGCTTTTTAAAAAACCAGCCATTTGCCTAAGTATAATGTCACCTACTAGATGACCATATGTATCATTAATATTTTTAAAGTTATCTATGTCTAAAATTATAATAACCGCTTCGTGACCATTGTGTTTCATTGAGGACATTTCTTCTTTAATCACTTTATCCAAAAGACGCCTGTTCGGTAAGTCCGTTAGTGAGTCATAATAGGCCATCCGTTCTAATTGTTTTTGTTGGATTTCAATGCGCCTCTTCTGGATTATATTAGTGTAATTGTAGTGCCAGGTAATAATGCTAAGCAAAAAAGCAATTCCAACAGCGGTAATCCCATTTATCTGATTTGAAAGTAGCACTTGTTGGTCAATTATGGTTAAAGCTATTAAATAATAATAGGCCAAATAGGAGATTAAATACACTATAAAAGAAATTAGGGGTCTAATTAAAAAAACAGCTCCAGTGACAATGCAACTTAATAAAAAGGGGGTTATATTCGTCGTTACTAATTGATCAAATGTAACTATGGCGATACCAGATGCCAGGACAACTATTACAGCAGTGTACTGCAAAATAAACATAGTTGTATTTGGTTCTGTTCTATCTTTAAGTTTACGAGTTATAAAAAAAAAAGCCAATCATAAAAATAAGCAACATGAAATGAGAGGCAACAATTCCTTGACTCCAAACCTTTAAAGTCCTTGTATCATAGGAAGTATTCATGAAGGTAGACAAAACAATAAGACGCATTGGAATGGCAATTATTGATAGATAATAAATCCTGCGGATATTAATAAGGGCACATTCACCTAAGACACTATTATTATCTTGAAAGTATTTTATAATTTTGTTCTTTATCGAGTAATCTTGCACACCACTCACTCTATTCTCCAGGGAATTTTACGTGTATAAAGGAACACGATTTTAATTTTAGATTACCACAACCTTTTATACTTTTTATACTTATACCCAATGCTAGCCTTGCAATAAACAATAATTATCTCTATTATAGAATACATTATAACATAGCATACAAAGACTTATCTATACAATAATAAGGTACTGTCTCTTCAATTAAGCGACAGTACCATTAATTTTACTTTTATCTTTTTATTTTCTTGGATAGTTAACCTGAGCTTGGCCTATCGGTCTGCCTTCGGCATCCAGCCAGATGACTTCGACAATGAGATTTCCTATCTCTTTTTATTATTTAAACAACAGGTTATTACACCGCTTACAGCGGTCATTGGAAATGGGGTTCATCATTCTACAGACGTTACAATAGATGATGCGGTCTTTTGATTTATCGTATTTTTCATAGGTTCCGAAGGATGGATGATATCGAACTCGGTCACCGACCGCCAGATAGTCGTACATATGTCTTTCACTATCCCTTTCGGTTATCCGTTTTTTCTTTCCAGCCTCTGTTTTGATAATGGTTGTAAGTTCAGTATAGGTGGTCATACTATCATCCTTTTTATGCTCCCGCCGCTCCTTTTTATATTTTTCAATGACCACTCCTTCCCATTGGGGAGCCTTCATGTCTTTGATACGCCAAAGGTTAATAACCAACATTAGCACGCCCAAACCTACACCGATAATGATTGCTTCGTTAAGAGGCATTTCATCAATTAACAATCCAGCTAAAATAAATCCGATAGGAAAAAACAACATAAAGAACCAAGCGCATCCTATGGCCGATTTTTTATTTTGTCGAGCAGCCTCCAGTATTTCCGGATCATTGCTATTGGGAGACCATCCTACCAAGGACTTATCCTGGGGTGATATTGATGCTTGGGATAAAGGCCTATGCTTCTCTTTCTTTGCTTTAGGTACTGGTGTACCACAGTTTCCGCAAAAAGCAGCTTCATCCGGTAGCTTTGTCCCGCAATTTCCGCAAAACATAGCATCATCCCTCCTTTTATTTAACTTTTCTGTTTTATTTGTTTTCTTTTCCCGTTTTTTTCTTTTACCCCGCCAGCCATTAACCAATAGTAATAAGAACAAGCAAAAGGGGATCCTGGAAATGTAATAAAACAGCCCCATTGGTCCCAATTCATCTATATCAACAAGATGGGTTGGTTTGTTGATATTAGGAAATTTTGAAAGATAGCTTATTCTCTCCGTCCGAAATTCGTTTTCTTGGAGGCTGGGCCAGGCCTCATCGCCGCTATAGTAAGCTGAACCCCTATATTCCTTACCACCTACGGAAAAATGATATGTTTTTGAAATCATCCGAGATTGATTTTCTCCTGCCTTGATATCAATCAACTGATTTCCATAACTATCAAGCACACCAAGAGTTGTCTCCCCAAAAAAGCTTAGAGAAAGGATAACAAAGCTATGATATATGCCAAAACTAAGAATAACGTTGACTAAAATTAGGATAAAGAGATCCATTTTATTATTTTTCTTTGTCTTTGTCATTACCATCCCTCTTTCTTGTTAAACATCAGCCTCGCCGGTTGGCGAGGCTTTAGTTTTAAGCATGGCTGACATTTGGCAGATAAGGTGGGTCAACAGGAGGCACTTTTTCTTCTGTGGCAAAAGGCACATTGCCAAAAAGCTCCTCAAAGAGGTAATCATAAAGCTTGCCCAAAGATTCCATGCCCAGATTAATAGAAATCTTATAAACTTCCGGCTGACCTTTTTCTTCGGTGGTCACTGTAATCCAGTCAATCTGGGGCCAAGCTGAAAGATCCAAAGTGCTTTCTATTTTGGTACCGGTGGTTAACTCAGAGAAAACCTTAGAAGCTTCCATATCTATTTCTGTAACCTTAACCATACCCATGCCAAAAATTTCTTCTAGATATTTCTTGAAAATATCAGATTTGTTAAAGTCAATCATCTTATATACATCTTTGTTATTAATATCTTTGCCCCATTTCACTAAAGTTGTATCAGGCACCAGATCCTGAAGCCATCTGCCTAAAGGCGTGCTCAGCTTCTTTTGAACTGCTTTGCTCTTTAAGGCTTTATCAAAGAAATTGCCAGCAATTTTCTTCATTCCCATTGCTGTTAAGTCACTTGTGGTAGCTGTTATTGCTGAATATAGGTCGACTTTACCGTCTTCATCAATATTGTCTATAATATTTTTAGCAATTTTCCAAACTACAAAGCCTCCTACTACTGCACAGATTTGTTTAAAGCTAATATTTTTACCCATCTTGTCATCAAAAGCATTTGTTATTAAATTATCAAAGGATGCGTTGATATTTTTGCCTACTTCCAATGTATCCCAATTAAATTTTTCTCCATAGACCAATTGACCTATTACTTCCCCTAGTAAGGAAGAAAAAATATCCTTGGCGGGGGAGAGAATGGCATCGGCTGTGTTGCCGTAATAGGTGCTAATCAGATATGAAAAGGCTTGATCGCCAAACCATTTGAGCCATTCAGCATAAAAAATCATATCATCCAGTTCAGCGGCAATCTTTTCGTATTCTACAGCATCTTGGGTGTAATAGATAACAGCTTCATGGCAGATGCGATAAGTCACAAGCCGTAGCTCAGCAGTAGACATTTTTTTGCCGTTTTCTCTGAGCATTTTGGCAAGTTCCGGACTGATACCACCTACCTTACTGACGACTTTTTTCATATTGGCCAAGGCTTCATCCCAGCCAGCCAGCGGCCCAGGACCTCCACCCAAGAGACGAACAGGTAAATCCAGAGTATACTCTTTCTCTCCATAACTACAGGATATGGGCAGAGTAAGATAGTATGGTTTGCCTTCCTCTTCCACCAGGGCTTCTTGAGGGGCAAATTTATATTCTTTGAGATTGCTCTCTATTTCCTCAATGATATACTTAAACCTCTGGGCCAAATTGACTGTACGCTCATCAATTCCTTTTAGCCCACCAAAGACGGGAGTGAATTCCTCTGGTTTCATGACCCGAACCTTAGTTCTTCCTTCTCCATCCACTTCCGGCACGACAAAATCCAACACAAACCCCGTGGGCAAAACATCGCCCCATTCTTCTGTTGAGGCATCATCAAAAGTATCTATCAAAGCGTAACCCTGTTCGTCAAACTCTATTTCTCGGATGGAGAGCCCTTCGGGATAAAGGTCTACATTCAGACTGTTCTCCGCCAGTTCCTTTTCGTTTTCCGCTCGGATTCCGATGGAAAATGTCTGCTTAATACCTTGCTGGGTTTCGG
>JAAZJU010000210.1 GCA_012800195.1 Clostridia bacterium | reverse complement strand
TTAAATGTGGCTGTTGCTGGCGGGATAATTCTTTATGAGATTAATCGCCAACGAGATCCTCATCAATAAAGTTCTTATAAATAACGACAATAATGACATTTTTCAGCTTTTTATTCACGGATCTTTGCTTAAAAATATTGCTTATTAAAAGCTAGTATGCTAAAATAACTTTTGGTGTTCTAATACACACGCCTTTGGACTTTTTCTTAGGGTGCCTAAATGGTCTAAGTAAAAGGATTGAAAAAGGCGGAGGAAAAAAACCAACCAGGGAAAGGAGGTGCCGAAAATGGCTGTTATCTCCATGAAACAATTATTAGAAGCAGGTGTGCATTTTGGTCATCAAACAAGAAGATGGAACCCCAAAATGGCTCCCTATATCTTTACTGAAAGAAATGGTATCTACATTATTGACCTACAAAAAACCGTAAAAAAGGTTGTTGAGGCTTATGAATTTATTAGAGAAGTAGCTTCAGAAGGCAAACCTATTCTTTTTGTAGGAACAAAAAAACAAGCTCAAGAAACAGTTAAAGAAGAAGCCATCAGATGCGGTGAATACTTTGTTAATGAAAGATGGTTAGGTGGTATGTTAACTAACTATCAAACTATAAAACAAAGGATAGATCGTCTTTTTGAGTTGGAAAAAATGGAAGAAGAAGGTGTTATGTCTGTACTGCCAAAGAAAGAGGTTGCCCAACTTATGGGTGAAAAGGAACGCCTCGAACGTTTTCTAGGTGGTATTAAGAATATGCCTGAGCTTCCAGGTGCACTTTTCGTTATTGATCCAAGAAAAGAGCATATTGCTATTTTAGAAGCAAGACGCCTTGGAATACCTATAGTTTCTATAGTTGATACTAACTGTGATCCTGACGAGGTAGACTATGTTATTCCTGGTAACGATGATGCAATTAGAGCAGTTAAATTGTTAACTAGTGTTATGGCTAATGCTGTACTTGAAGCAAAGCAAGGGAATACTAATATAGAAGAAGAGCAACAATAATAATATTGATTGGGGTAACCATTTGGGGTAACATTACCCCCAATATGGCTACCTCTTTTTATACTGTTAAAGTAAGTTTTACTCTATAATTTTTTTAGGAGGAATAATAATGGCTATTAATGCTTCTATGGTCAAAGAGCTCAGAGAAATTACTGGAGCGGGAATGATGGATTGTAAAAAGGCTCTTGTTGAAACTGATGGTAATATAGAGAAAGCTGTCGAGTATTTAAGGGAAAAAGGACTATCTCAAGCTGCTAAAAAATCAGGCAGAATAGCTTCTGAAGGTTTAGTAAGCTCCTATATACATATGGGAGGAAGAATTGGAGTTTTAGTTGAAGTGAACTGTGAAACAGATTTTGTTGCTAAAACTGAAAAATTCCAAGAATTTGTAAAAAACATTGCTATGCAAATTGCTGCGGCTAAACCTGAATATATACGCAAAGAAGAAGTACCTCAGGATGTTATTGAAAAGGAAAAAGAAATTTTAAGGGCTCAAGCTCTAAATGAGGGGAAACCAGAAAAAATTGTTGATAAAATGGTAGAAGGTCGTATTGAAAAATATTATAAAGATGTATGTTTATTAGAGCAACCATATATTAAAGATGGCGATAAAAGTGTTAGTACTCTATTAAATGAAACAATCGCAGAAATCGGAGAAAACATTAACATTAGAAGATTTGTACGCTATGAATTAGGCGAAGGCTTAGAAAAAAAATCTTGTGATTTTGCCTCTGAAGTTATGGCCGAGCTCAATAAATAATATACAGGGAGAACACTAGCCGTGTTCTCTTTTTTAAAAAAGGAATTATAGGGAAAATGTAGAAGAATCTAGATTGGGGGTAATAGTTAGGAATGGAACATCCTAAGTATAAGAGAGTCGTAATAAAATTAAGCGGAGAAGCTCTTGCCGGTGAATTGGGTTATGGTTTAGATCAAACCACTTTAACTTCAATTGCCAATCAGATAAGACAAATTGTTGAATTAGGTGTTCAAGTGGCTGTGGTAGTTGGTGGTGGAAACATCTGGCGAGGAGTAGCAGGTAGTGCCCAAGGAATGGATAGAGCTACTGCGGATTACATGGGGATGCTGGCTACAGTGATTAACTCTCTAGCACTCCAGGATGCTTTAGAACATGTTCAAGTGGATACAAGGGTTCAAACTGCTATTGAAATGAGACAAGTTGCTGAACCATATATTAGAAGAAGGGCTATTAGGCATCTAGAAAAGGGTCGGGTAGTGATATTCGCCGGAGGAACTGGTAACCCCTATTTTTCTACGGATACTACTGCAGCCTTAAGGGCAGCAGAAATTGAAGCTGAAGTTATTCTTATGGCTAAAAAAGTAGATGGAGTCTATGATATGGATCCTGCTTTAAATCCTGAAGCAAAAAAATATATGGACTTAGGTTATATTGATGTGTTAAATAAAAGATTAGGGGTTATGGATTCTACAGCAACCTCTTTGTGCATGGATAATAATATTCCCCTAATAGTTTTTGGTCTTACTGGGGAAGGCAATATTAAAAAAGTTATTTTAGGCGAAACTATTGGTACATATGTAGGGAGGGATAAGAATGATAAGTGAAATTATGCAAGATTCCGAGAATAGGATGGTAAAAGCTTTAGATGTATTAAAAAAAGAATTGCAAAGTTTAAGGGCAGGTAGGGCAAACCCTGCAATCTTAGAAAAGATAACTGTAGATTATTATGGTTCACCAACTCCTATTAACCAAATGGCCAATATCACCGCTCCTGAACCAAGGTTATTAGTAATTCAGCCCTGGGATAAGAGTATTATACCTAATATTGAAAAGGCAATTTTAAAGTCAGATTTAGGTTTGAATCCTAGTAGTGATGGAACAGTTATTAGACTTGCTATTCCTCAATTGACCCAAGAACGAAGGAAAGAATTGGCTAAAGTTGTTAAGAAAAAAGGGGAAGACGCCAAGGTCGCTGTCAGAAATATCCGCAGAGAGGCCAATGAGCTTTTAAAGAACTTAGAAAAATCTAAAGATATTTCTGAAGATGATAACAAAAGAAGTCAAGAGGATGTACAAAAATTAACAGACAAATTTATTCAAGAAATAGATAAGGTTTTAGAAAACAAAGAAAAGGAAATAATGGAAGTATAGGCTTTGCCATGAAAAAATTTTTAGGATATACATTAGACCACTTTAAAAAAGAAGCTATTAGTAAAGGTTATGTTATAGAGGATATCTTATTCCTTAATGATCCTCCTGGAATTGCAAGGGTGGTCCGAATAAAAGAGAGAGCTCCTAAAACAATACATATCCTAATAGCATATGAGAAGGAATTAATAATTAATAAATAACCCCCTCTTTACAATCAGGGGGTTTTTTACTAGTAAATAACGGGAGGTTACCATGGCTTTATTTTCAAAGAAACCAAGCATTACTGAAAAAGATATTATGATAAAGCCTTTGCCCCAACATATTGCAATTATTATGGATGGAAATGGAAGATGGGCCCAGAAAAGAGGTTTGCCCCGAGCTGCTGGTCATAGGGCAGGAATTGAAGCCTTAAAAAAAATTGTTGAATGTGCCTTAGATATTAATATAAAATATTTATCGGTTTATGCTTTTTCTACAGAGAACTGGAAAAGACCCAAAGAAGAAATAAATATCCTAATGGATTTAATAGTAGAATATATTGTTAAAGAGCTTAATAAGCTCCATGAAAAAGGTGTAAAAATAAATTCCATTGGTGATTTAAGTCAATTGCCACCTGAAACATCTAAATATATCATAGCTGCTCAAGAAAAAACCTATAGGAACAATAAATTAATTCTTAATGTAGCTTTAAACTATGGTGGAAGGGCTGAAATAACCAATGCAGTAAAGGATATTGCTAAACATGTTTCCGAAGGTAAGCTAAAAATTGAGGAAATAAATGAAGATATTGTTTCTCAATATCTTTATACGAAAAGTCAACCTGACCCTGACTTAATGATTAGACCCTCAGGAGAAATGCGTTTAAGTAATTTTCTGCTTTGGCAAGTGGCTTATAGTGAATTGTGGATAACTAATGTTTTGTGGCCTGATTTTAGACCACAACACCTTTTTGAAGCTATTTATGATTTCCAAAATAGAAACCGTAGGTTTGGTGGTCTGGATACAAAAGACTAATAAAGTGTGGTGGCAATAATGTTGGGACTAAGGGTTATTAGTGCTTTAGTTGGAATACCAGTTTTAATAGGGATTATATATGTAGGAGATGTTTTTTTAGCAGGTAGTTTATTGCTTTTAATAATTTTAGGTACATTAGAATTCCAGGAATTCATAAAAAAGTCCAATGGTAAAGTAATGTTTTTACCTGTGCTTCTAGGCCAGATTGTTTTAACCTTAGGTGCTTTTGCTCAATGGGCTCACTGGTTTAGCATAGGAATACTAATTATGTTGCTTTTGACTTTTATTCAAGGTTTGGCTAAATTTCCTCAATATAATTTATTGGATTTTTCCACTAATCTATTTATGTTAATTTATGTGGGCTGGACTCTTAATCATTTAATCTTATTAAGAAATTTGGATCAAGGATTTTGGTTAGTGCTATTTTTATTTTTAATTATTTGGTCTAGTGATACTGGAGCTTATTTTAGCGGTAGATTTTTTGGTAAGAATAAATTAGCTCCTCAGGTTAGCCCGAACAAAACCATTGAAGGGTCTATTGGCGGACTTTTCTTGAGTGTTATAATTGGTATCATTTATAATTATTACCTTAATTTATTTTCTTTACCCATTGTTTTATTCTTAGCTTTATTATTATCAGTAATAGGTCAAATGGGTGATCTTATTGAAAGTGCCCTTAAAAGATTAGTAGGTGTTAAGGACTCTGGAAATTTAATACCAGGCCATGGAGGAATATTAGATAGATTCGATAGTACAATTACCACAGCACCGGTTTTTTTCTATCTGCTTATTCTATTAAGCAAAGTGGGGTGAGGAGTTTTGTTTAAAAAAGACTATCAAGAGTATTTAAAAATTTTACTCCCCGTTTCAATCATAGTTCTTGCCTTATTGGGAGTATATTTATTAGCTTATTATATTTTCCCTTATTTAGGCTCAGTTGGGTATATGCTTGTAGGAGCAACAACTCCCTTTATAATTGCCATTATTATTGCTATTTTAATCGATCCTTTGGTTAATTTCTTGGAAATTAAGCTTAAAATTAAGAGGGGAATAGCTGTTTTAATTTCACTATTTATATCCCTAACAGGAATTTCTGTTCTACTATTGTTGATTTCTTCTCGTCTTTTAGTTGAATTAGTAGATATGTCTAGGGATTTACCAAATTTTACAACTACCATGGCTCAAGACCTATGGTTACTGTTTAGAGAAGTTAGGGAATATATAAGTTCTAATCCTTTGCCTTTGGAGGTACAAGAAGCGGTACAGGAAAATATTCTTGCTGTTTTAGAATGGGCTAAACAACTTTTAACATCAAGCACAGAGGCTGTAATAGGTGTAGTTGCTTCCTTACCTATTTTGTTTTTGATTATTATTGTTAGTGCTGTAGCCACATTTTTTTTCAGTAAAGATAAAGATGAAATATATAGGTTTGTTTATAGTATCTTACCGAAAAAGCTAATTAAACCTGTGGATAACATTTCGAATACCTTAAATAAAGCTTTATCTGGCTTTGTTAGAGCTCAAACTTTTTTAATAAGCTTAACTGGCATACAAACAGTTATTGGTTTATATCTTCTAAATGTAAAATATGCGTTCACTATTGGAATACTAGTTGGCCTATGTGATATATTACCTATATTAGGTCCAGGAACTATTCTTATTCCTTGGGCAATATGGCACTTTATTATTGGTAATTACTCCTTTGGATTGGCCTTATTGGTTTTATATGCATTTGTTGTTGTAGTAAGACAGATTATTGAGCCCAAAGTTTTAGGAAGTAGCATTGGATTACATCCCTTAGCCACTTTAATGGCCATCTTTATCGGATTAAGATTATGGGGTGCTTTGGGGATATTAATTGCTCCTGTTCTCTTTATAATAATCGGGGCTATTTTAAAAACCTATGGTATTTTAAAGGAGAAATAAAATGAAAAAAAAAATAGCTTTGTTAGGGAGTACTGGATCCATTGGTACTCAAACTCTAGAAGTAATTGATGAATTTAGTGATGATTTTCAAGTTTCTTTGCTAAGTGGCCATAAAAATGGTGAACTTTTAAAAAAACAGGCTATCAAATATAATCCAGCGGTAGTGGTAGTTACTGATCAAGAAACATTTATTAATGTAGAAAAGGATTTAAGTGGCTTAGATATTAAGGTTTTATATGGCGAGGAGGATTTGCTTAACAGTCTTTCTACTATCGAAATGGACCTAGTTGTGGGAGGTATTTCCGGGGCTGCAGGGATAAAGCCCATCCTAAAAGCTTTGGAGTTGGGGATAGATGTGGCTTTAGCCAATAAAGAAACTATTGTAGTGGCAGGAGATTTAGTTAGAAAGTTACAATCAAAATATGGTTCACAGCTTATCCCTGTAGATAGTGAGCATTCGGCAATATTTCAATGCTTGGATCCCCAAAGAACTGCTCTAGATAAAATAATTTTAACTGCATCTGGTGGACCCTTTAGAAATCTTCCCATTGACGACTTAAAAAATGTAACCCCTGAAAGGGCTTTAAAACATCCTAATTGGGAAATGGGTAAAAAAATAACCATTGATTCTGCAACATTGATGAATAAGGGATTAGAGGTGATAGAGGCTCATTTTCTCTTCGATGTTGGTTATGAAGATATTCAGGTGGTTATTCATCCTCAGAGTATTATTCATTCCATGGTTCAATATGGCGATGGGTCTATCTTAGCTCAACTGGGTTTACCTGATATGAGAATACCTATTCAATATGCCTTAACTTATCCCATTAGAATGCATAATTCCTTTGAAAAACTTGATTTAACAAAAGTCCCTAGCTTAGAATTTTTCTCCCCAGATACAGATAAATTTCCCTGTTTAAAATTAGCTTATGAAGCTGGGAGAACAGGTTATACTATGCCTGCAGTATTAAATGCAGCTAATGAAGTGGCCGTGGATTTATTTTTAAAAGGTAAGCTGCTATTTACGGAAATTGCTAATTTAGTTCAGTGGGTACTAGAACAACATATTCCTTTAAAAGAATATAATTTAGAGGAATTACTGGCAGTGGATTCATGGGCAAGGGAAGTTAGTAGGCAGTATAAATATCAGAGGTGATTGATTTGCAAACCGCTATAATGGCAATCATTTTTTTTAGTATTTTGATCTTTGTGCATGAGTTTGGACATTTTATTGTGGCTAAACTCACTGGAGTAAAGGTATTGGAATTTAGTATAGGTATGGGACCCAAAGGTTTTTCCACAAAAAAAGGAGATACCGTTTATTCTGTCAGGCTTTTACCTATTGGTGGCTATGTAAAAATGGCTGGAGAAACAGGTTTTGAAGAGGATGTTGTAATTTCCGATGATCCAGACTTTTTTACTAATAAGACAGTATTACAAAGAGCAGCCGTCATTATAGCAGGGCCATTAATGAATATATTATTAGCCATGGCTTTATTTGCCTTGATTTTCAGTATCGTGGGAGTTCCTTATATTGGTACAGAAGTAGGGCAAGTTGTGGAAGATAGTCCTGCCGCTAGAGCAGGCTTAGAGCCAGGTGATAAAATAGTTGGAGCAAATGGCCAAAGTATTCAAGAATGGGATCAATTGGTTGGGGTTATTCAAAACAATCCAGAAGAAAGCATAGATTTTGTGATAATAAGAGATGAAAAAGAACTCAATTTGACAATTACTCCTGAAATAGACCCTGAATCTGAGAAGGCTATTATTGGTATAATCCAAACTCAATCTCTCCGTAAGGTAAATATAATAGAAGGTTTAACTCTAGGTATTCAACAAACTATTGAAATCATAGTTCTGACCTTGAGTGCCCTAGGGAAAATGATAATAGGGAAAATGGGGGCTGAAGGTGTAGCTGGCCCAGTGGGTATAATTCAATTAATTGGTGAATCAGCTCAAGTGGGATGGGTTTATTTAGTAAACCTAATGGCGGTAATTTCAATCAATTTGGGACTAATTAACCTCTTACCCATACCTGCCTTAGATGGTAGTAAATTAATATTTTTGGCTATCGAAGGTATTAGAAGAAAACCTGTGGATTTGAAAAAAGAAAACTTTGTGCATTTAGTAGGCTTTGCATTACTAATGGCGCTCATGTTAATGATAACTTTTAGAGATATTATGCGCCTCTTTGGGTTAGGTGATTAATTTGGTGACTAGAAGAAAAACAAAAAATATTAGGGTAGGAAATGTTGGTATAGGTTCGGATTATCCCATTAGTATCCAATCCATGACTAATACTGATACCAGGGATGTTAATAAAACTATAGAACAAATAAAAAATTTAACAGCGGAAGGCTGTGAAATTATTAGGGTAGCAGTTCCAGATGCTGAAGCTGCTAGTTGTTTAAAAAACATTTGTCTCTTAAGTCCTATTCCCGTAATAGCAGATATTCATTTTGATTATAAATTAGCTTTGATAGCTATGGAAAATGGTATTAGCGGCTTAAGAATTAACCCTGGTAATATTGGGAGTAAACAAAAGGTTCAAGAAGTCGTAAAAAGTGCTCAATATCATAATGTACCTATTAGAATAGGAGTCAATGCGGGCTCCTTAGAAAAAGAACTATTGGTAAAGTACCAGGGTGTTACAGCTGATGCACTTGTAGAAAGTGCTTTGGGACATGTAGGAATATTAGAGGATTTAAATTTTGATAAAATTAAAATTTCTTTAAAGGCATCCAATGTTCCTTTAATGATTGAAGGATATAGAAAAATAGCTGAAAAGGTACCCTATCCCTTACATTTAGGGGTAACAGAAGCAGGCAATTTAAAATATGGAACCGTTAAATCGGCAGTGGGCATAGGGGCCCTACTAGCTCAAGGAATAGGAGATACGATTAGGGTATCATTAACTGGAGACCCCTTACAGGAAATTCCTGTTGCTAAAGAAATTCTTAGATCCTTGGGATTAAAAAAGTATGGTGTTGAAATTATTTCTTGTCCAACCTGTGGCAGATGTCAAATAGATCTGGAGAAGCTAGTGGAGGAAGTTGATAGGTCTATAGGTGACTTACAAAAGCCCCTAAAAATTGCCATTATGGGGTGTGCAGTAAATGGTCCTGGAGAAGCTCGAGAGGCTGATTTAGGAATAGCAGGGGGAAAAGGGGAAGGATTAATTTTTAAAAAAGGACAAGTTATAGCTAAAGTGGGGGAAAAAGAGCTTTTACCCGCTTTTATTGAGGAAATAAAAAAATTGGGGAGAAGTGATGAAAATGAGAATGAATAATATATTTGTACCTACTCTTAGATCAACTCCAGGGGAAGCAGAAATAGCAAGCCATAAATTATTATTAAGGGCAGGTTTTATCAGAAGAAGTTCCGCTGGAGTCTATACATATTTACCCTTAGCTTACAGAGTCTTAGAAAAAATTAAAAATATTGTTAGAGATGAAATGAACAAGGCTGGCGGACAAGAGGTAATGTTACCCATTATTCAACCTGCAGAACTTTGGATGGAAACTGGTCGTTGGCATGTTTATGGTGATGAAATGTTCCGTCTAAAAGATAGGCATGGAAGAGATTTCTGTTTGGGACCTACCCATGAGGAAATCATTACAGATTTAGTACGGGGAGAGGTAAACTCTTATCGACAATTACCTATTCTTTTATATCAAATTCAGAATAAATATAGAGATGAGAGGCGTCCTAGGTTTGGTTTAATGCGGGGTAGGGAGTTTATTATGAAAGATCTCTATTCTTTTGATGTAAATGAAGAAGCCTTGGATGTTAGTTATCAAAAAATGTACCAGGCCTATACTAATATATTCACTAGATGTGGTCTTAATTTTAGACCTGTTGAGGCTGATTCTGGTGCCATTGGTGGTAATGTAACCCATGAATTTATGGTTTTAGCGGAAAGTGGAGAAGCTACTATTGTTTATTGTGATGAATGTAATTATGCAGCCAATGTAGAAATTGCTCCATGTAAACCTTCAATAAAGGCTGAAATAAAGGAAGATTTACGAGAAAAAGTAAAGGTGCACACACCCGATGTAAAGACTATTAACGAGGTGGCTGAATTCCTAGAGGTTAAGCCTGAAAAATGTATTAAAACATTGTTTTATAAAGCTGATGAGGAACTCATTGTTGTATTAATAAGAGGAGATAGAACAATCAATGAAATTAAGGTACAAAAGGTTCATCCTTGCTATAATTTAGAGCTGGCTTCTGAGGAAGAAATTAAAAACATAACTGGAGCATTACCTGGTTCGGTGGGACCAATAGGCTTAAAAAATATAAAAATTTATGCTGATTTGGAAATCGAACACATAATTAATGGGGTTTGTGGTGCTAACGAAGATGATTATCACTACATAAATGTTAATGCCACTGATTATCAAGTAGAAGGCTACTATGATTTGCGTCTGATTGAAATGGATGATAAATGTCCAAAATGTAATGGTCAACTCCAGAGCGCTAGAGGCATAGAGGTTGGGCAAGTTTTTAAATTAGGAACCAAATATTCTGAATCTCTAAAAGCCAAATTTTTAGATGTAAATGGCAAGGAAAAGCCAATCCATATGGGCTGTTATGGAATTGGAGTAAGTAGAACCCTGGCTGCGGCGGTGGAACAACATAACGATGAAAATGGTATTATTTGGCCTAAAGCAATTGCTCCTTATCTAGTTACAGTTATACCCGTCAACAACAAGGATAGTCAACAGATGGAATATGCCGAAAAAATATATACAGAATTACAAGCAAAGGGAATTGAAGTAATTTTAGATGATAGAAATGAAAGAGCAGGTGTGAAATTCAAAGATGCTGATTTAATTGGTTTTCCCATCAGGATAACAGTAGGAAAAAAAGCCATTGAAGAAGGGATTGTGGAATATAAGTTACGGAAGGAAAGCACAGTAGAGGAAATTAGTATGGCTGAAGCCATTAAAAAGGTAGTGGAATTTTCCCAGTCCTAATACTAATATTTGGGGGGTCTTGATGGATATGGATATCAGTATAATTATTCCCGCATATAATGAAGAAAAATATATAGAGGAAGTATTGAAAGTGGTAACTGATATCCCTGGAATATTGGAAGTAATAGTTGTTAGCGATGGTTCTACCGATAATACTGTTCAAGTGGCCCAAAAGTATCCTGTTAAGGTTATTGAATTGCCTGTTAATTTAGGTAAAGGCGGAGCAATGATGGCAGGTGTTAGAGGAGCCAAAGGAAAATACTTACTCTTCCTAGATGCTGACTTAGTAGGCTTAAAACCCATCCATATTACAAGTTTAATCAGCGCCATAGAAAATGAAGATTTAGACATGGTAGTGGGTGTTTTTGATAGTGGCCGAATAAGTACAGATCTGGCTCAAGTTGTAGCTCCCTTTTTATCGGGCCAAAGAATCGTCAAAAAAGAACATTTATTAGGTATTGATAATTTAGATGCTGCTAGGTTTGGAGTAGAAATTGAATTAACAAAATATGCAGTTAAGCATAAATTAAAGGTAAAAGAAGTGGTATTAGAGGATTTAACCCATGTGATGAAGGAAGAAAAACTGGGTTTTGTGAAAGGTTTTGCCTATAGAATGAAAATGTATTGGGAGATAGCCAAAAATGTGAAGCATGGTTAAGGAGTGATTCGATGGTATGGGAGGCAGAAATGGTTTTACGTCTCCTTTTAGCAGCTTTTCTTGGGGGCATCATCGGTCTGGAGCGAGAAAACCTAAATAAAGCTGCAGGACTTAGAACCCATACTCTAGTTTCAGTTGGTTCTTGCTTAATCATGTTAGTATCAATATCAATGTATAAACAGTTCAATAGTGAAGTCAATGCTGATCCGGCTCGCTTAGCAGCTCAGGTAGTTAGTGGTATCGGTTTTTTAGGTGCAGGAACAATTATGCGCTCTGGAGTCAATGTTAAAGGCTTAACTACTGCTGCAACCCTTTGGGTTGTGGCTGGGATAGGCTTAGCTGTTGGCTCTGGCAACTATTTGGCTGCCGCTCTTACCACGATTTTAGTATTTATTCTTTTAGTTTATTTTTATAAAATAGAGGAATTTGTTGGAGCCAAAAAAAGAATATATAATTTAAATATTACTTTAACTGATCGACCTGGGCAAATTGGCTTAGTTTGTTCTGCTTTAGGAAACCTGGAAATAGAAATAAAAAATGTTGATTTAAAAGAACAAAATATTGAAATGGTACAGGTTGAGATTTTAGTTAAATTACCCTATCATTTATCTATTGAAAAAGTTCAACATTTACTTGAAAATATTGAAGGAATTCATAAGATTAAGCTAAGCTAGATGGAGGTTAGCTGAAGTGCAAAATTTTTATCAAGAAATAAGTAATTCTAAATTACCCCAGGAAATAAAGGAGTTTTTCGTTAATCTACACATAAATTCTGTTACTGTTTCCCAGACTTCTAAAGTCTGGGAAATCGGTTTTTCCTGTGAGAAGCTCCCCCCTTTAGAATTAATAAAGGCAAGTGCTAAGCATTTATGCAACTTATTGCCAGAGGTGGAGAAGTGTTTATTAATACCACAGATAAATCATCAGGTTAATTTAGCTGATTTTTTCTCCGAAAATTGGACAAACCTTATAGATTATTTCAAGGAAAATTTCCCTAGCGTAATCGGCTGGTTTACTAATCCACATTGGGAGTTTTCCGAGGATAATAAACTCAAAATAATTTTTGGTTCCCAATTAGCAATAAAATATCTTGAGAAACAAAAGGCACATTTGTTTTTTGAAAAATTCCTTTATAAAGTAATTAATAGAGAAATTTCAGTATCTTTTCATTATGATGAAAAATTTAAAATTGAAGTTCCTATCGAAGAAAATCTGGAAAGTATTTTTGAAAGCATTAATATTTCAGAACAGAAGAATACAATTTCATCGATTAAAAAGGAAACTAGATGTAGTTGCGTAATTAAAGGAAGAATTATTAAAGGAAATATAAAAACGATTAAAGAGGTTATTGAAGAAGAGCCCAATGTGATAGTAGCTGGTAAACCTTTTAATAGGGAGATCAGAGAGCTAAAAACAGGGCGAGCTATCCTTAGTTTTGGTTTATTTGATTTAACGGATTCTATTACCTGTAAACTAATAGGTGATGGAGAGGAAATAAAAAATATCGATAACCAAATTGCTAATGCTATGTATATAAAGGTCAAAGGTACGGCCCAAATCGACAAGTTTTCTCAGGAATTAGTTCTGATGACCAATGATATTAATCAGGAGGCCTATTTAGAACGTCAGGATAATGCTGAGGAAAAAAGGGTTGAGCTTCATTTACATACAAAAATGAGCAGTATGGATGGCGTAAGCTCCGTCAAGGAAATAATAGAAAAAGCTGCTGATTGGGGACACCAAGCTGTAGCTATCACCGATCACGGAGTGATTCAAGCTTTCCCGGAAGCCTACGAAATGGGGAAAAAATTTAATATCAAAGTAATTTTTGGTCTTGAGGCCTATATCTTTGATGAGAAAATTCTCGGGCCCAAAGGCAGGCCCCTTACCTACCACTGCATAATTTTAGCTAAAAATCATGAAGGATTAAGGACTCTTTATTCTTTAGTTACAGAATCACACTTAAAATATTTTAATAGGGTTCCCAGAATACCTAAAAGTTTACTAGGAGAAAATCGCCAGGATTTAATCATTGGTTCTGCTTGTGAAGCTGGGGAGTTAATTAGGCAATATCTCAAGAATAAAGAAGATTATGATTCTTTAATTTCTGTGGCTGAATTTTATGACTTTATAGAAATTCAACCTACAGGTAATAATGAATTCTTAATACGCAATGGAACATTAAAATCAAAAGAGGATTTAGTTGAGTTAAATAAAACCCTTTATAAAGTGGGGCAAGAACTAAATAAGCCTGTGGTTGCCACAGGGGATGTTCATTTTTTAAATCCTGAGGACGAGGTTTTTCGGAGAATATTAATGGCTGGTAAAGGTTTTTCTGATGCTGATGATCAGGCACCTCTTTATTTTAAAACTACGGAGGAAATGTTAGAAGAATTTAACTACTTAGGGGAAGAGGTAGCAAGGGAAGTTGTCATTAGTAATCCACAGAAAATTGCTAATCAAATCGAAAAACTTCAACCTATCCCAGATGAATTTTATCCTCCTCAAATTGAAGGTGCAGAGGAAGAAATTATTAATTTAACTATGAGTACTGCTCATAGCTGGTATGGTCCTGATTTACCAGATATTGTAGAGAAACGTATCAAAAAAGAATTAGATTCCATTATTAATAATGGTTTTGCAGTCTTATATTTAATAGCTCAAAAGTTAGTAAAGCGTTCCAACGAAGATGGCTACCTAGTTGGCTCTCGAGGATCTGTAGGTTCTTCCTTTGTGGCTACTTTAACTGGAATAACCGAGGTAAACCCTTTAGTTCCTCATTATCGTTGTCCAGAATGTTTTTACACAGAATTTATTACTGATGGTTCTTATGGTTCAGGGGCTGATCTTCCAGATAAAGATTGTCCTCGCTGTAATAAAAAATTAATTAAAGATGGGCATGATATTCCTTTTGAGGTTTTTTTAGGTTTTAAAGGGGATAAAGTACCGGATATTGATTTGAATTTTTCTGGAGAGTATCAACCTAGGGCCTTTAAATTTGTAGAAGAATTATTTGGCAAAGAAAATGTCTTTAGAGCGGGTACTATTTCAACTATTGCTAATCGTACGGCTTATGGATTTGTTAAGAATTATATGGATGAGAGGGGAAATTTTTGTCGTTTAGTTGAAGTTGAAAGGTTAGTAGAGGGTTGTAGTGGAGTTAAAAGGACCACTGGGCAACATCCAGGGGGGTTAATGATTGTGCCCAAGGGCGTAGATATTCATAGGTTTACTCCTTTACAAAAGCCTGCCGATGACTTGAAATCGGAAATTATAACTACCCATTTTGATTACCATTCCATTGGAAATAGTTTGGTAAAGTTAGATATTCTGGGACACGATGATCCAACGGTAATCAAGATGTTAGAAGACCTAACAGGTGTAGATGCTAAAACTATTCCCTTAGATGACCAGGAAACCATGAAGCTTTTTTCCTCTACAGAACCTTTAAAAGTTAGTGCAAAGGAATTGGGGAGTACTGTAGCAACTTATGGTATTCCTGAATTTGGTACAAAATTTGTAAGACAGATGTTAGAAGATACAAAACCTAAGACCTTTTCTGAATTAGTAAGAATAAGTGGTTTTTCCCATGGAACGGATGTCTGGTTAAATAACGCTCAGGATTTAATAAAAAATGGTGTAGCTAAGCTTTCAGAGGCCATATCTACCAGAGATGATATTATGACCTTTTTAATACAAAAAGGGATGGAGTCTAGCAAGGCTTTTAAAATAATGGAGAATGTTAGAAAGGGCAAAGGTTTAACTCCTGAAGAAGAACAATTAATGCGAGAGAACAATATACCAGAATGGTTTATCGGTTCTTGCAAAAAAATAAAATATATGTTCCCTAAGGCCCACGCTGTTGCCTATGTTATGATGGCTTTTCGTATTGCATATTTTAAAAGAGTTTATCCTTTAGCCTTTTATGCATCTTTCTTTACTGTCAGGGCCGATGACTTTGATGCGGATTTAGTTGTAAAAGGAGAGGCAACTATCAGGAACCATATTAATTCTATTCAGGAAAAGGGCAATTTGGCATCTGCTAAGGAAGGAAAATTGTTAATAATTTTAGAAGTAGCCTTGGAAATGTATTTAAGGGGCTTTTCCTTTCAAAGAGTTAATTTAGCTAAGTCCCAGAGCAAAAAGTTTATTATTGAGGGAGATACTATAATCCCACCCTTTGTTTCCTTACAAGGGGTAGGTACCAATGCCGCCGAAAATATCGCGGAAGAACGAAATAAAGGAGCTTTTACATCTATAGAGGATTTAAGAATTAGAGCCAGACTAAGTAAAACGGTTATAGAAACTTTAAGGGAACACGGATGTTTAGAGGGACTGGCTGAAACGGATCAATTGGCTCTATTTAACTAATCTTGCCAATGCATTACCAGTATGGTATACTATTTATGGGATTTTTGCCTATTATTTTAAGCAAATTGAGGAGATGGGGGCGACTAGAGTGGGTATTAACCCACTCTTTCATGTTATACGGAAAAAATGTAACAATATGTTTAGGAGTATTTATATTTTGCCTTTTAATTAATATGAAAGGAGTGGAAATATGGCTAAAATTGAAGAAAAAATTTTTGATCTCGCCAAGCCTTTGGTAGAAGAAAAGGATTTAGAATTGGTGGATGTTGAGTTTGTAAAGGAAGGAACTGAATGGTTTTTACGGTTTTTTATTGATAAACCAGAAGGCATTACTTTAGATGATTGTGAACTAATAAGCCGCATCTTAGATCCAAAATTAGATGAGGTTGATTACATATCCACGGCTTATCATTTAGAAGTATCATCCCCTGGTATAGAAAGACCATTAAAAACTACTGAGGCTTTTCAGAGATTTATTGGTCACATTATAAATGTAACCACATATACAGCTTTAAATAATCAAAAGAAACATAGAGGAAAATTAATTTCTGCTACTGACGACCAGCTTGTATTGCAAACTGATGAAGATACGGAATTAATAATTCCTCGTGAAAAGGTTTCAAAGGCTAATCTTGTATGGGTAGAAGAAGCTAAAAGTTAGTACAGGAGGTTATTTAAGTGAATATAGAACTTATTGAAGCTTTAAAGGAATTAGAAAAAGAAAAAGGCATAGAAAGTGATATTATTTTTGAAGCAATTGAGGCAGCCTTGATTTCGGCTTATAAGAAAAATTTTGGATCCCAGCCCAATTCTAATGTGCGAGTGCAAATAGATAGAATGACTGGTGAAATTAAAGTTTTTTCCCGGAAAGAAATAGTAGAGGAAGTAACAGACGATAGGCTAGAAATATCCTTAGAAAGCGCCCAAAAAACCCATCCTAATTACCAATTGGGGGATATAATTGAATATGAAGTTACCCCCAAGGATTTTGGTAGAATTGCGGCGCAAACGGCTAAACAGGTAGTAGTGCAAAGACTAAGGGAAGCTGAAAGAAGTTTAATATATGATGAATTTTCTAATAGGGAAAGTGATATTGTAACAGGTACTGTTCAAAGATTAGAATCGAAAAATGTTTTTATTGATTTAGGGAAAACTGAAGCAATACTGGCACCTTCTGAACAGATTCCTGGGGAAAGTTACAATATAAATGAGCGTATTAAAACTTATATTGTTGAGGTCCGCAAAACTCCTAAGGGACCGCAAATTTTGGTCTCCAGAACTCATCCTGGCTTACTTAAAAGACTTTTCGAACTAGAGGTACCAGAGATCCATGATGGAGTAGTTGAGATCAAATCTGTTGCTAGGGAGGCAGGATCCCGTTCAAAAATTGCAGTTTATTCTCATGATGAAAATGTTGATTCAGTAGGAGCTTGTGTGGGACCAAAGGGACTAAGAGTTCAGACAATAGTCAATGAACT
>JAAZJU010000209.1 GCA_012800195.1 Clostridia bacterium | reverse complement strand
CTGACAGAGAAGAAATAATTCGTTAATTAATTTCAAATCAATGTTATCAATCAAGTTTAATGTTTGCCCCAACCTTAAATCAGAAATTAAACTGAGAGCTTCCCTAGAAGAAATTATTTTGGCATTAGTTAATATTCCCAAGGCCCTTTTTGCTTTATCCTCAATTTTTAAACCGGCATTTTCAAGTAGATATTTTCTAGCGGCAAGTTCTTGATCAACAAGTTTTTTAGACATTTCATTAATATTAAGTAAGATGTCTTTTTCACTTTGTCCTAAAGTTAACTGATTGGATAGTTGATAGAGATTACCTAGGGTTTCAGTTCCCTCTCCAAAGATACCCCTAACTGCTATACCTACTTTGGATAATTGACTGAGAATTCTCTCCGCTTGTTTAGTAAGTACCAAAGCAGGCAAATGCATCATTACCGAGACCCTCATCCCTGTTCCTAAATTAGTGGGACAACAGGTCAGGTAACCATATTTTTCATCGAAAGCATAATCCAAGCTTTCTTCCAATTGGTCATCCAGGCTATTAGCCCACTCCCACAAACTTTCCAATTCAAGACCAGATTCAAAACACTGTATCCTTAAATGGTCTTCTTCATTGACCATGATACTGATTGAACCGTCTTTATTTACTACCAAACCTTTATTTGCAGGGTTTTGAACATGCTCTGGACTTATTAAATGTTTTTCCATTAACACCATTCTTTGTAATTCAGGGATTTCGTCTAATCGATAAAATCTTAAACTTTTATCCTTGGTTATGGCTTGACTAACCCTTTCTAAGACCCCATTACTGGAGGTTTCGGTTTGCTGTATAGGAAAAGGGAATTGGGCCAAATTTCTAGCAAGACGGATGCGGGAGCTTAAAACAACCTCAGGGTGTTGGCCAGTACCTTGAGTCCAGATACTACTAGAATCTTCAACAATTTTTTTAATCAATTGAACTACCCCCTATTCCCTTTTAAAATCTCTTTCTAGCTCTTTAATTTTATCCCTCAATTCAGCCGCAGCCTCATATTCCTCTCGAGCGACAAGTTGCTTTAGTTGATCCTTTAGCCTTTTTAACTCCCGCTTATGTCTCAGCTGACTACCAGAACGTTTTGGTAACTTGCCAGTATGGCTGGTCGTTCCCTGGACCCTTCTTAAGAGAGAATTAAGTCTTTCCCCAAAGTAATCGTAGCATTTATCACAACCCAACCTGCCCGAATTAACAAACTGATTATAAGTAAGCCCACATTTATCACAGCTCATATTATTTACATTAATACCCAAAGAGGGAAAACTCTCACTTTGTAAGATACTGCCTAGAATATTGGGGAAGGAAAAATCATTTTCGAAGTATAAACCAAATTGGTCCTGAGCCTTCATGGCACATTGTTCACATAGATTTTTTTCAACCTTGTTACCATTTACTATTTTTACCAGATGAACATTAGCCGGCTTTTTTTGGCATTCTTCACAATACACTATAACCACCCCTTTTTTTAAATAAGTTTGTAAGTGTGACGGCTTTCTAGCCCACTCCTTGGGTCAGTGTATAAGCATTATGGCTTATACGTTTAGCTTATTGGTCAGTGCCACGATGCAAGTGAATATTCCCGGATATGCCGCTGTGACATAGAAAAATCTAATAAGTAAATTTACCAGGTCAGATATTTCTAACCAGAGAGATTGCCTGTCAGATGCTTCTAACAAGCAAGATTCCCTGTCAGACATGTCTCGGTTTTCGGTAGCACAGTGGCACGGTGTCACGATGACACTGTTTTTTCTTACACACTGTCAAGCAGACTAGCTAATTAGCATTAGAACTCTTAAAGGTCTTCACGCATCACAGTGGCCAGGGCTGCCTGGATGATTTTGGCCCTGAGAAATTCCTGATCCTCGAGACCAAGCCTATTGAAAAAGGACATACTGCAAATTTGTTTCAAGATTAACTTTTCTCGTTTAGTTAAAACACCTTCCTGGAACAATCTTTCTATTAAGCCCTCTCCTTGATTTTGTGACAGTTCTTCTCCTATTATTTCCTCAAATAAATGCTGAAAATCGGTATCAGGCTCAAAATTTAAACGAATAATCCTGAGAAATCCTCCACCACCACGACGGCTCTCCACTTTATATCCATGGGCAGGGGTAAATCGAGTACCTAGTACATAATTTATTTGGGAGGGGACACAGTCAAAAATATCGGCCAGTTCGCTTCGTTGTACTTCTATTACCCCGTTGCTAGCCCGATCTAACATGACTTTTAAGTACATTTCAATTTTATTGGACATACTACTCATCATTATCACCCCTGACCATTACTGACCTTATTATCTATATAATAATACAAAAATATTCAAAGGTCAATAATGGTCAGACTTATTTTATAAAAAAACCTCCAGGATTATCCTGAAGGTTCTAATTAACCAGCCCTACTTTCTGTAGGTTTCTCAATTTTTAAATTCATCCTACTATCATATTTCTTTACTAAATACCTTCCGAAAAGATAGGTAACACCTATGGCCATAAAGATCCTGAAAAAAGCAACTACCCAGCCATTGGCACCGATTGCTATAAAAATAAATGTATCTTCAATTATCGCATGACAAAGACCTAAAAAAACATTTAAGAGTAATAAATCCCTCCCTTGAAGTTGCCCTTCTTTCACAGCTTGTAATATTACTCCTGCCCCATACTGAAGACCAAAGAGCATGCCCACTATTAAAGGAAATGTGGCTTCCTTAGGGAGAAATACTTTTTCTGTTACTGGTTCAAAGTAGGAGCACACTTTATTTAGAAGGTTAAGTTCTTTCGCTATTCTAATCATAACCATTACTGGTATAACGATAATCATAATTTGCCAGACAGTATCTATGCTCTTAGTTGTTGCTTCTATAAGAATATCTTTAACCATCTTTTTCCCTCCCCTTACAATACCAGATTAAGTATTATACCTGCTGTTAGTGCTGTACAGATTCTTAAGACTACTACCTTCCAAGCAGTGGTACCAGCCTTTTTGGCAATTGCTCCCTCCACCAATAAAGAATGACATAAAAGAATCATAGTGGAGATGATAGTGATTTCCTTTGGAGTAAAAGGGAAAGCAATTATCGCTGGAATTGCGGGATAGATGGTCAATAAATTGGCTATCACAATTGGTAAGGCTGCTTCGCCTGGTAAACCTACTAACTTAGTAACCGGTTCGAATGCCTTAACCATCAAGTCCATAAGAGGAGTATATTTAAGAACTGTGATTAAAAAATATACAGGAATAATGACCTTAGCAAGCTCCCAAGTGGTCCTTAGTCCATCCTTAACCCCTCTACCTACCATGTCTACTGTAACTTTCAAAGTTATACTCCTCCTTATGTTTTAATCCTAGGTTAATAGTTATATGGACAATTCTATCATAAAGTATGACTTACTTCATCTGGAGTTTTAGTTCCAGGTGCTGAGATCATATCAATATATACTTCTTTTCTTAAAACGAAAAAGTCTGGGTTTCCCAGACTTTTTAAGCACTTCTAATTTTTCCTAGAGTAATTTTTCTTCTTATTCTTTGCACCGCATTATCTACGGATTTTGTTTGTAAATTTAACTTGGTTGTTATTTCACTATAGCTCAAACCTGTAATCCTTAGGAAAAGAACTTCCCTTTCCAAGTCCGAGAGAATACTATTAATACAGCTTAAAAGTTCACTTAAACTTTCCTTCTCTACAATTAAGGCCTCTGGGCTAGGGGTATTATCCTTAATTAGCCTGTCCACAGAAACTTGATAGCTATACCCTGTTCGTTCTTCCTCCTTATCAGCATGAGTAAAGATAGGAATAGCATCATTCAAAATACTATGCTTTTTCCGGTTATATTTTAGAATGCAGGAATCTAGTTCTCTCTTAACACATAGAAAGGCAAAATTTCTAAATTTTTTGCCACTATCTATCTGGTAAGCTTCTATAGCCTCCAATAAACCTATATTGGCTTCTTGAATTAAATCGTCCTTATCTCCACCCTTCAGGTAATATTTATCACAAATATAATTCAAAAAACCCTGAAAACCTTTAATCAAAGTTTCTAAAGCCATCGAGTCGCCCTCTTGAGCCATTAAAACAAGGTTTTCTTCAGTTAGGTTCTTATATTCCATTCTCTACCTCACCCCAAAATATAATGAATGTTCCCGAATTGTATATAAATTTATCATATTTTGGCATTTATTGTAACAAAGCCTTAGTCCTATTTGTACCATGACTAAAGTCCTATTGGTGTGGGTAGTAAGTCTTGTCTGGATAGGATTTAGTTAAATAATTCAGTAGAAAGATATCTTTCCCCTGTATCAGGTAAAACAACTATAATTTTTTTCCCTTTGTTTTCGGGAAGCTTAGCTAATTCTACGGCCCCATGGATTGCAGCACCACCTGAAATACCTATAAGTATTCCCTCTTTTTCAACTACATCTCTAGCAGCTTGAAAAGCCTGGGGACCACTTACTTTTATTATTTTATCAATTATACCTACATCCAACACTTCTGGAACAAAACCAGCTCCTATACCCTGGATTTTATGAGGTCCTGGGTTTCCTCCACTTAGGACTGGCGAATCAATGGGTTCAACAGCTACTATTTGTACTTGTTTTATATTTTCTTTTAGGACCTGACCAACACCAGTAATAGTTCCACCAGTGCCAACTCCTGCAACAAAAATATCTATTTTACCTTCAGTAGCTTCGATAATTTCCCGTGCTGTAGTTTCCCTATGAATTTGAGGATTATGTGGGTTTTCAAATTGTTGAGGTATAAAGGAATTAGTTATTTCTTTTTGTAGCTCCAGTGCCCTATCTATAGCCCCTTTCATACCCTTTGCTCCAGGGGTCAATTGTATTTCTGCTCCATAGGCCTTTAAAAGATTTCTTCTTTCGATACTCATTGTTTCAGGCATAGTTAGAATAAGCTTATATCCTTTGGCTGCAGCTACCATAGCCAGACCAATTCCTGTATTACCACTGGTTGGCTCTATAATAACCGTATCCTTATTTATTTTGCCTTCTTTTTCAGCTTGAATAACCATGTTTAAAGCTATCCGATCCTTAATACTTCCCCCAGGATTAAAGGACTCTACTTTAGCAATTATCTCAGCTCCTAGGCCTTCAGAAATCTTTTTTAAACTTACTAATGGCGTTCTTCCTATAAGTTCAGTAATATTATTGTAAATCATTACTTACCCTCCAAATTTCAATTCCTAGTATTCAGCTAGGTTTATATGTATTTTATATTACAAGTAATATATATGCAAGATATTATTTGTAAACATCCTTGGAAATATATACATATACTAAAAACTTTTTTTTTAAAGATAAAATAAAAAAAGACCTACACTTGTAGGTCCTCCAATTAACAAAACAATGTTTTCTGCTTGTTGCGCGCCCGCCGATTAACGAATAAACGGGGAATATAAAAAGACTACCACATTGTGGTAGTCTTTTTGGATTCCTGGCAACGACCTACTCTCCCAGGACCCTGCGGTCCAAGTACCATCAGCGCTGGAGGACTTAACTTCCGTGTTCGGGATGGGAACGGGTGTGACCCCTCCGCTTTAGTCACCAGGAATATTTTT
>JAAZJU010000208.1 GCA_012800195.1 Clostridia bacterium | reverse complement strand
TAGTAGCAGGGTAGCACGGTATCTTTGGATTACATGGTAGGATGGTTTAGTTAGTAGCAGGGTAGCACGGTATCTTTTGATTACATGGTAGGATGGTTTAGTTAGTAGTAGGGTAGCACGGTATCTTTGGATTACATGGCAGGATGGTTTAGTTAGTAGCAAGGTAGTATGGTATCTTTTGATTACATGGCAGGATGGTTTAGTTAGTAGCAGGGTAGCACGGTATCTTTGGATTACATGGTAGGATGGTTTAGTTAGTAGCAAGGTAGCATGGAATAAGCATATTAAAATAAGATGAGAGGATGGTTGTCTTCTTTAGTTACTTAGTTAACATCATAACACTAGCACCAAAGTAGAAAACCCTTGAAAGAACAAGTCTTCAAGGGTTTTCTACTTTTAATGTACTTCCTCTACCTCCAATTTCTGCTCCAGTAACTATCAGTTTTCTGGCTATTCTTGCTTTTAATTCTGGTACATGGCTGATTATGCCGATAGTCATATTTTGGGAATGAAGTCTTTCTAAGGAATTAATAACTATTTCTAAAAGATAACCATCTAAAGTTCCAAAGCCTTCATCCAAAAAGAAAAATTCCAAAGGATATTGTCCTCGTAATTGAATCTGACTGGATAGGGCTAAGGCCAAAGCTAGGGAGGTCAGAAAGGTTTCCCCTCCTGAAAGAGATCCTACTGGACGGCGCAAGCCACCATTACCATCATCCCTAATAATAAAGCCTCCTTCGGAGTCTACTTCTAGGCCATACTTATATTGGGTTAATTCCCCTAAGCGTTGGGAAGCATCCAATGCTACATTTAGTAATTGTTCTTCTGCCATAAATTCCACAAAGACATTTCCTCGTAAAAGCCTATCCAATTGAGCTAATTTATCAGATAGATCCGTTAATTTTTTCCTTTCTTCTTCTAATTCTCTCCAGCGAGAATGTTTTTTCTCTAAGGTTTCCAGTCTATCCTGCAGCTGATGAACTAGTTTTTGCTGTAGTGCTAATTCTTTTTCAACCTGTTCTTTCTCTGCTAAAAACTCTTGCCATTTTTCAGGTTCTAATTTTCTTCCCTTTAATGCCTCAGCTATTCTTTCCATATTTCCAGCTAAAAGCTTGTTTTTCTCATTGTATAGGTCAATTGCTTCTTTAAGTTCTTCTATTTCTTCCTGGGTACAGAGGGCATCCTCTAGTTGTCCTTGGGAGGTAAAACCCTGTTCGATAATTTTTAAGTCTAGTTCTTCCTTCCCTTCCTTTAAGCGTTTCCTAATTTCCTCTTCCCTGGCTTGAGTTAAAAGATAAAGATTATTTTGCTTTTCATATACATCCTGGGAAAATTCCAATTCCTTGGTTGCTTGAGAAAGGCTATTGCTAAGCTGAACCAGTTGTTGATTAACTTTTTCTTTAACTGTAGTGGCTTTTTCTCCATGAGTTATTTCATTGATTTTTTCTGTTAATTGTTGAAGTTCCTTATTAAGATTGATACCTGTAGTTTTTAAACTATCCAGTTCTAATTGGCTATTTTGTCGTTCACCATGTTTTTGCAATAATTGCTGATAAACTTCATCTAAACCTGTACTGATTTTTTTCTCTTCTAAACGTAATTTTTCAGTTTCCTTATTTAAAGAAACTAGTTTTTTATAAATTTCTTCAATCTTTTCCCCAGGAGTACCCTGAGCCAAGTGCGAAAACCTTTGTTTTTTCACTTCTTTTTCAGTACTAATCTTGGTAAGTTTTTCTTCTAAAACCTTTTTCCCATCCAACAAAGTTTCTTCTCGAGCATGTAAAGCTGCTAGTTTTTCCCTTTCACTATTCAAGTGTAAATTAAGGTCAGCTATTTCCTGGGTTAACTTGTTCTGTATCTTAGTTAAATTTTCTAGCTCTTCTTGCATTTTGGCTAAGAGAATGGTTTCTTGTTTATGCAAATCTTCAAGACCCTGTAAATCTATTTTGCTCCAATCTTCTTTTACTTGATTTCGAAGTTGGTTAATTCTTTGAGAAATTAATTCTTCTTCTTCTCGAAGCTGTCTATTGTTATTTTCAAAGGCGTCTATTTGGGTCTGGATTACAGTTTGCTCGGAATGGATATTTTCTATATCACCGATTAAGTTTTGAAGTTGCTCCTTTTTTTCTTCCAACTCTCTCTTTAAATTTTCTAAAGTTTCCTTTTCTACTCCCTGGGAAATAGGATAGGGATGGTCTAGAGAACCACAAACAGGGCAAGGTTCCTGGTCTTTTAGACTTTGACCAATGAAATAAGCCAGGTTAGCCTGCTCGCTTTTCTTATATTTCTCCTCCAATTCGGCTATTTCCCTTTCCACCTTTTCTTTATTGATTTTTAAAGAAAATGCTAGCCCATTAAATTGGGTGAGATTTGCCTTAAGATTAATAATCTTATTTTTATTTTGACCGATATTTTGCTGCCTATGATGGAGCTCTTGGTAATTAAGTTTTAAATTGCTGATCAATTTATCAAGATTATTTAAATCTTCCTTTCTAATTTGAATCTCTTGTTGACTAAGATGCACCTGAGGCAGCTTGGAAAGTTCTTCTTCCCTACTGCTTATGGAATGCTCCAGTTTTTTAAGTTTTTCTTCTATTGCTACTTTAGCTTGGGTATTAAGCTCAAGTTGGGCAATATTTTTTTTAAGATCCCCTTCTAAATCAACGAAAGTAGTATTAATTAGCTGTAAAGCTTGCCATGCCTCCCGAGTTTCTGTGATTTTTTCTTGTTGAGCCAATTGGCCTTCATTAATTTTTAAGACTTCAGTTAACTGGTTTTTTCTATTTTGAAGTTTTTCTCTAGTTTCTTCTAGTTCTTCCATGGAGGCTTTTAGTTTAAAGTGAACTATTTCTTTATTTTTATATTCTTGTCTTAACTTTTCAAGTTCCAGTTTACCTTTATCACGAGTTTCCTCGTCCACGATTGTTTCTTCTAACTTTAATAATAATCTTTCTAATTCTTTGCCTTGGGTATTTATCTGTTCTTGCCAATAGAGCTGTTTTTTCTGAGCTTCTTGATAATTAGTTTGCTTGGTATTTAATTCTAATAACTGTTGAGCCAGTTCCTCTTGAACATCTTTAAGTAATATTTCTTCATTTTTGACCCTTTGCAAAAAAGGTCCAATAATATTGGCTTTTAAAGCCAATTGATATTTTTCTTTTTTTAATTGGATTTGGGGTTCTTCTAGCCTTAGAGCGGCCTTTTCCATCTCTAACTGTTTAAATTCATTCTGGAGTCTGATAATTTCTTGGTATTCAGTATTTATTTCTTTAAGAGCCCTATCCTTCTCTACTAATCGTTCTAAAGCTTCTTCCTGTTCCTTTAAACCCTTTTCAGCTTCTTTGAGGGCTTTTTCTGAAGCATCTCCCAGCTCATTTCGCCGACCTATTATATTATCTAGTTCATTGGCTACCCTCGTCATTTGATTTCTTACTTTTTGAGTAAGCTGTTCCCCGTATTTTTCCAGCCCAAATAATCTCTGGAGCATTTTCCTTCTTTCTGTACCTTGAAGAGTTAAAAACTCCGCAAATTTACCTTGGGGTAAAACAACAGCCCGAGTAAAATCAGTTGCATTTAAGCCTAGAATTTCTTCTACCTTTTCATCCATCTCTCGCTTTTTTTCTGCTAGCACCACTTCTTCCCCATCAATCTCTTCCACTAAACGACATTGCTGATGGTTAACTCCTCCATCGGGACCTCTTTTATAGGTCCGCTCCGCTTTAAATTTTCTGTTGCCAAGACTAAAGGCAAAGTAGACATAGGCATTATCTTCATTTTGATTGATTATACCTTGGGTTCCCCCCTTGGCCCGCTCCACCTTCCCATAAAGAGCCAAAGTTATCCCATCCAGGATAGTGGATTTACCGCTACCTGTAGCGCCAAAGATCCCAAAAATGCCTCCCGCACAGAGAGAACTGAAATCAATGGCCTGCTCTTCTCTAAAGCTGTTTAAACCTGCAATTTTAAGATATAAAGGTTTCAAGAAATCTCCTCCTCTTCATCTTCTAATAATTGGAGGAATAGTTTCACCAAATCCTCATTAGGTTCTGTAGAATAGGTCTTATAGTAAAATTGCCGAAAAATCTTTTCCACAGGCAAATTAATTCTATTTTCTAGTTTTAAGACTCGATCCATTTCTGGTAGGATGGGCCTAATATGGATAATACCTGGCCTTATTTCCCTTAACTTTTTTATTTCCTGAGCCTGTAAGGGCTCCTGTACATGAATACTTAAATCAATCCAAGCTTCTACATCCCTATTTTCTTCACACCATTTAAAAACCTGGGCTAAGCCCCCTGGGGCATCCCATTTTACCAAAGGCCGCCCGCTGGTTAAGGGTATCTCTCTCACTAAAGCCTCTGCCCCAGGTAGACACTCTACCAGATAGACGCTTTTGGAATGACCTACTTCGGAGAAACTATAGGCTAAAGGAGATCCTGAATACCTGATATTCCCGTGGGAACCTACCCTTTGGGGGCGGTGTAAATGTCCTAAAGCAATGTATTGAGCTTCCAGTGGTAGCATTTCTTTATCTACGGTACAGGCACCACCCAATTGAATAGGCCTTTCCGAATCACTTTCCTTACTACCCCGCACAAAAAGATGACTAGTACACAAATTTACCGTGTCCTTTCTAAAATGCTGGACTCTTTCCTCAAGGAATCCACCCACCCTTTGAGAATAGGACCTTTGCATAGCCTCTTCATCTAAACTCTCAACAAACATCTCCCGAAGTCTTTGTTCCGAGGGGTAAGGTAAAGCAATAATCACGGCATGATGTTCACAACTATCTATAGCTATTTCCAACCAACCAATACCAGAGGCCACTGTTTTTACCCTATTTTTAGAGAAACCAGTATAAATATTATCCTTAGGCAAACCAATAAGGGTGATACCCATTTGATCAGCTAAGGGGTTAGAGGCCCGTAATCTTTCGGGATTATCGTGATTGCCAGCAATCACTACTACCCCTCTCCTACCCCCTTGGGTAAGATCATAAAGGCCCTGATAAAATAACTGTTCTGCCTTAGCCGAGGGGTTGGATGTGTCAAAAATATCTCCAGCGATTAAGACTAAATCAACCTGTTCCTGATCGGCAATATCACATATCTCCACAATAAATTTCTGTTGTTCCTCAATCCTATCTCTACCCTCTAAAGATCGGCCTAAATGCCAATCTGAAGTATGCAAAATCCTCATCTTACTCTCTCCATTCTGCCCATTTAAATTATGGGTACGCTTTTTCCCAAATTAAAAAGATAGATATACCTTTCTTTAACAGGTGCTTTAAGGATCTTTTCAACGGCCCTGGTATATAAATTGATTTGACCTGTATATTTCTGAAGAATTTCCTCAATCTGTCCTGCCTGAACGCGATCACTTTTATAATCCAATAAAACCCAGCCATCCTCTTCCCACCATAGACAATCTATAACCCCTTGCACTAATATTTTTTCTTCTATCTCTGAGGGGAGGTCATACATTTCATTTGCTGGCAAGGCTAAGCTAAAGGCTACTTCTCTTTTGACTTTAACCGACTTTTGCATTCTTTGCCCCAAATCGCTTTGGAAAAAATCTATTATATAATTAATATCAATTGCAGTTCTTTGTTCCGGGGTTAAAATCTCCTGATTCTCGAGATATGCTAAAAATTCCTCTAAATAATCAGCATCAATGGTTTTATCCAGTTCAATATGTTCCATAACTAGATGAATAGCCGAACCCCTTTCTTCAGGGGATAGCCCCTTGGCTTTTTGCTTAAAAAGGGGTCTTTTACTAAACCCATAGTAGGGCTTGTATTCTTCTTCTGCCTTAAGCTTATGAAATTTGTGTTTTACTTCAGAGACTGTTACCTTAGCCCCCTTATCCAGTAACTCTTGATAGGGATAATGCCAGCTTAATTTTTCAGCAATAATCTCCTGATAAATTGCATCAACTGGAAGGGGTTTTAAATCTTTAATTTCTTCTAAAAATTCAAGGTTGGCTGCCACTTCCTCATCGTTTTCCTCATAAACACTCTCTGTTAAAACTGTAAACTGCCATTGGGATTGATCATCAATTAAATAACCATCATTTTTATTATAATCTATACAGGATCTTAACTGTGCCGCCCCTTTATGTCTTATTAGAGCTAAGCCTAGCCAGTCCAAGTAGGTTTTTCCTTGCACCAATAGACTATCAGGAAGTTCCAACCTTTGATAGTCCAGGATTTCCGCCCAATTTTCAATTTTCTTGGTAGCATTATTTACTGAGCCTATAAGGATTAGTCTTTCTCTAGCTCGGGTTAAAGCTACATATAAAATCCTCATTTCCTCTGCTAAAGTTTCCAAAAGGATTTTATTTTCTATAACTAGCTTAGCAATAGTGGGGTATTTGATTCTTTTTTCACTATCAATAAAAACAGGACCTAAACCTAAATCTTTATGAATAACTATATTCTGCTGTCCATCACTGAGGTTGAATTTTTTTCCTAAACCAGCTACAAAAACCACTGGAAATTCTAAACCCTTACTTTTATGAATACTCATTATGCGCACTACATTTTCGTTTTCACTAAGGGCCTTAGCGCTTTCTAAATCTCCCTTATTTTCCTCAATTCTTTCCAGGAATCTTAAAAATCTAAAGAGCCCTCTAAAACTTGTAGCCTCATATTGTCGAGCTCGATCATGAAGGGCTTGTAAATTAGCTTGCCTTTCAACTCCACCTGGTAAGGCTCCCACATAATCAAGATAGCCAGTTTCCCGATATAAAGTCCAAATTAAATCCGCTAAATTCCCCTGTCTAGCCACTGTTCGCCATTCCTCTAGCTTGGCGAGAAAAGCTTTAAGCTTCTGGGCCAAAGGAGTATCCTCTAAACTGGTCTTAAGCATCGAGCCATAAAAACTATCCTGAGGGCTTTTTAATCTAATTTCTGCTAAATCCTCAGCACTTAAGTCCACTATAGGTGAACGCAAAACAGCCGCTAAGGGTATATCCTGACGAGGGTTATCAATTATTTTTAATAAAGAAAGCATCGTTTGCACTTCAATAGCGCTAAAATATCCACTCCCTAGTTCTGCATAAACAGGTATACCTAAATGATAAAATCGTTCCATGATTTTTTCTGCCATACCCTTGGGAGAACGGAGTAGAATTACAATATCTCGGAAGGTCAGTGACCTAAATTCATTGGTCTTTTTATCTAAAATCTGGGTCTTGTTTTCTATTAATTCCAAAATTCGCTGCCCGATAACCTGGGCCTCCCTTTCAATGGCATCCAGCTCTTCTGGTAATTCCTCCTCTTGCCTTTTTTCTAAAAGATAAAATTCCATAGGAGTAGCCAAGGAAGCTTCTTCCTCTCCAGGGACCTGGGCACCATAGACTAAGTGGGCCTTTTGGTCATAGGCCATTTCCCCTACATTAGGGGTCATAATTTGGCAAAAAAGATAATTAACTCCATCTACAATTGTTTTACTACAGCGAAAGTTTTTAGCTAAGTCAATTCTCCTATTTATTGCTTCCGCTCTAAAAGCATAGGATTTATATTTATTTAAAAACAATTCTGGCTTGGCCAAGCGAAAACGATAGATACTTTGCTTAACATCGCCCACCATAAACATATTATTTTCTTTGGCCACCAAAGAAAGAATAGTTTCTTGAACCTCATTAATATCCTGATATTCATCTACTAAAACTTCTACAAACCTTTCCTTGAGCTTCAGGCTTACCTCTGAGGGCAATACTAGTCCTGGTTGAGAATCTTCAGCCAACAAAACCTGTAAGCAAAAATGTTCCAAATCATTAAAATCTACTAGATTTTTCTTTGCTTTCCGCTCTTGATATTCTTTTGCAAAATCCTTAACCAACTGGCAAAGGGTTTTTAGATAAGGCTGGATTCTTGTTAAGTCCTCTAAAAATTCTTGGGGTGCTCGTAAAAAATACTTATCCTCTAGATCCTTGATTTTCTTCTTTGCCTTTTCCCTTAGCTCTTTAACCCTAGCTTGGAGGTTTTCATCAACAGAACCTTTCTTTATTCCTGGGAGTCTTTTAAAGCTTTCTTGGGAAAAAGTTTCATAAAGCTCTTGCCAAGAAACCTGAGCAGCCCTAATTAAATCATCCACATAAGCTAATTCCTGAGCAATATTATTGAGATAGCCTAGGGGCCCCTGGGGGCTTTGAGCATATTTATAGGCTTGGACTAAGTAATTTCTAACCCCTTCTAGTTCTATAGTTAGACTAGGCAATAGCTCCTTAAACCAATCATGAGAAACGAAATTATCTACCACTTGGTCTAACCAATAATCTGGCCAGGGATTACTCTGGGAAAATTGATGGATTTTAATTATTAAATCCTCAATAGGCCCATCATCCCGCTGTCCACCATAGGCATCAACTAATTTTATAAAATCATCATCTTCCTCTGAACTCTGATAATATTTTTCTAATAAATCTTCTAAAACATCTATTCTTAAAAGCTGAGCCTCCGTATCATCGGCAATACGAAAGTTAGGGTCGATCCCTAAAGAAAAGAAGTTTTCCCTAACTACCTCTAAGCAAAAGGAGTGTAAGGTCATAATAGAAGCTTTGTTTAGCAAAGTGCTTTGTTTATAAAGATGCTTGGAAAGGGGGTTTTCCTTTAAAGCTTTATTTAGAGCCCCGCCTATTCTCTCTTTCATTTCGGCTGCCGCTAAGTTGGTAAAGGTGACAACCAAGAGACGGTCCACATCCACAGGATTGTTTTCATCACATATCCTTTGAATTATCCTTTCCACTAGCACTGCAGTTTTTCCCGAACCTGCAGCAGCAGCCACTAAGAGATTTCCTCCTCGACCTTCAATAGCCTGTAACTGTTCATTAGTCCAATTGGCCATTTACTTCACTCCTTTCACTCCACATTTAATGAGTCGTTTATGAATGTCAGTTCTAACAGTGCTACTGTTCTACAGTTCCACGGCTAATAAGCTAATCTGCAGGTCAGCTAATAGGATAGTCTGCATGACAGCATTTAAGCTTAAATGCTGACCTATTAGCTAGACATATAAGCCGTAATGCTGACCCCTTAGCTAGACCTTAGAGTCATAATGCTCACACACTTACCCACTTACAAACTATTTCACTGTTTCCCTTTTCCACTATCCTACTGTTCTGCTTTCATCATTTCCTGCATTATTTCTTCTTTACTTAGAGCTTTAAGTTCTCGATAATCGTTGCCAGAAAATTTAGGATCAAATTGGCAAACTGCTTGGAAAGCACAATAACTGCAAGGGGTTTTATTCTTGAATTGGTAGGGGCTAATTTGGACATCCCCCTCTAAGATTTTTTCCCCACCCTTAATTAAAGAATTGCGGATAAAAGTCCTTAAGACTTCTATCTGTTCTAAGGTCATAATCTTAGAATCTTTATAAAATAAGTCAAGCTGGTCCATATCTTCCTGCAATGCCTTCCCTTCCTGAAGTAGCTTGGCTCCTTCCTTTTTTAGCCCAGCTGGAATTATGGGTGACCAGCCATCTTTGGTTTCGTTATCCTGGAGCTGAAACACATCGATATCAGCTAAAACTAAGCCCTGCATCTTTAGTTCTTTAAGAATTTCTGCATCAATTTTATCTTCCGCCAGTGGTCCAGCGCTACTAATTATGGGATCTTGCAGATGAAAATATAATATTCCCGCAGGGACTATTTCTTTATCTTTAATTAGCTCCTGAGCATAGTTCAGAGCAATATCTAAATAGGTAATTAGTTGCAGCTTTAGGCCATAAAAAACCTCCACCATATCTAAGCCTGCATTACCAGATTTATAATCTATTACCCGAAGAAAAAATTTATCCTCACTTTGGCAACCATCTAATCTATCGATTCTACCAGCTAGCTCCATAACAGTACCATCTTGGAGGGTTAATTTTAACCCAGGCATCTGTCCCCCGGGGCCAAAGGCTACCTCTAAGGCAAGGGGTCTAAACTTACCCCTTCTGGCATGTTCCGCTAGGGTGATGGCAGCTCTATTAACGGTTTTTTTGAATTTTCCTGTTAAGTAACGATAACGGGCAGTACTTAATAAGATTTCGCTTTGTAATTGAGGGGCTAATTCTTCAACAATGGTATTGGTAAGCTCCCAACACTCTTTTTTATTAAGCTGGCCCCAATCACGATTGGTATCTAAAAGTTTTTGTGCAAAGTGCTCCAAGGCACTATGGAAGAACTGCCCTAGGTCAGGTAACTTTAAACTATAGACTTCCCGTTCCTGGAGGGCTAAGCCGTAAGTGGTAAAATGAGAAAAGGGACAGGCATTGAATTTCTCTAACCGAGAAATGCTAAGGCGAAAGGGATTACCGTATAATTTTTTCGCCAGGACAGGATCAATAGCTTGAACCTGATTTTCTTGGAAAAGACCCTTTACTAGTTGCCCCAGCCTTTCCTGCCTTTCAGGTTGATCTAGATACCATCTATAAACCTCCCACCAGACAGGTGAAATAGCTAGACCTTCCCTAGCTTGACGGAGTTTTATCCCCAGTTTACCTAAGGTTTTATCGGGGTGACTTACAAAGTCCAAATCTAAAGAGCTATCCCCCGAAGGGTCATTGCCTACATTTTCTTCTACTAGATTAGGGAATAATTCTTTCACACGATTAATCACCATGGAAGGTCTTAAACCCTTACCCTCTTCATCAGCTAGGGGATAACTTAAAACCAAAATATTTGTAGTCCGAGTCAAGGCCTGGTACACCAAAAACTGCTCATCAAAAATTTTCTCCCTAGTTCCTGGAGCCAATTCCAAACCCATTTCCTTGAGATAAGCTCGTTCCAAATCATCAAGTAAACCTTCGGCCTTTGGTCGAGCGGGCAGAACACCATCCTCAACACCTATTACAAAAACAACTTTTAATTCTGAAATCCGGGAACGACCTAAGGAACCTATCACTACCTGGTCTAAACCTGGGGGTATTAAACCCATTTTTATATTATCTATCCCAGCCTCAATTATTTTAATAAGATTTGCTAAAGATAGTTCTTCATCACCCATGGTTTCAACAAGTTGATCTAAAAGGTCAATAGACTCGTCCCAAATTTGGCTATGTTCTCTAGCCTTTTCCAATCTTCCCTGTTCCTCAGCTAAAACAGCCCACCTTTTTAATTTAACAGGGACCTCAAGATCTATTAATAAATCAAATAAAGCTTCTACCTTGGCTCTAGTGGTAGTACTATTCTTAATTTTTTCTTGAAAGACTTTCAACTCTTTTATGGCCTCAAAACGAATAGAATTTATATAATCTAATTCCTTTTGTTCCTGATCTTTAACTTTCTCTTCTAAACCTAATTTTCTCTTCCTATAAGACCAGTTTTTCTCTTTGTACCAAGTACTGCCCTTAATACCATAGGCAATAACATAGTTTTCTAAAAGGTCCACATCTGACCGGGAAATATTAGCAAGGTCAGTCTTTAAATAACGAAAAATAGCTTCATAGCTCCAATCCTCTTCTATAATTTCTAGAGCAGATCTAATTAACTCTACTAAAGGGTGATGGGCTATGGGCCTTTTCCTATCAACGAAATAGGGTATTTCATTGTCAGCAAAAATTGTTTCTAGTAATAAATCATAATTTTCAAAATCCCTAAGGAGAATCCCTATTTCTCTATACCTTAAACTTTGATCAATACAGAGCTTTCTAATGTAGCGGGCTACCCATTCAACTTCGGCTCTTCTATTCTGGGCACAAACTATCTTAATCTCCTCAGCTATACCATCCTCTATCAGGGGCTCTGCTTCTAGCTTATAGAAATTCCTCTCTAAATAAGAGAGGTGGGTTCTATCCTGAAAACGAAATAAATTATCTAAAAGTAGAGGTTTCTCTATAGGAGTTCCTGTTTTATGGGCAATATCTAAAATTCTTTTATATGTGTTAGCCGTAGTTTTAAAAAGACCGTATTCCTGATCTATTTCAGCGGGGTCCAGTGTTAAAGTTATATTTACTTCAGGTGCTGTCACCATTATTTTTTCAATTACCTTTAATTCTTGGGGTGTAAACCCTGTGAATTCATCAATCCAAATCTCGGCTTTTTTCATCATTGGGGATAAGTGAATTTTTTCTGCTAGTAAATTTAAATAATCATCAGTATCAATATAGGTATCAGCTAAATATTTTTCTAAATCTTCATAGATTAATGTTAGATCCTTGAGCTTATCAAATAATAGGGAATCCTCTCCCCTTTTTTCCTGTAGAAAACTCTTTATTTCCTCTAAAGAAATTTGATAGAGTTTTAATTCCGAAATCATAGCCCCCATGGTTTCTGCAAAACCAGGTAGTTCACTGGCCCTTCTAAAGACCTGGAACTCTTCTTTCCGCTGTTCTAAAAATTTGCGTATTACCATGGTTTTACCTAAATCACTCAGATGGACCTTGGAGCCTCCCCCTACTTCTTGGAGTATCTTCCATGTCAAGCGATTAAAGCTGAAAACTTGAGCTCTAATTATGCCATTTAAGTCCGGGGTTTTAGCTAATTCCATTTCCATTTGGAAGGTAGCCTGTTCCGGTACTAAGAGTATAAGATTATTACCCTCTTGACTGGTATGTAGTTTTTCCCTGATCTTGTCTAGGCAATAGGTTGTCTTGCCGCTACCAGCTCTACCTAATATAAACCTTAATGACATGGTGTTACCTCCTTCTTTCTTGTGGGATATCCTATTGGTCAGTGTGATGGCTAACAAGTTATTCTGCATGACAGTGTGTTAGTGTGATGTCTTGTGGAATACTCTGAATGTCAGTGGGTAAGAAAAATACACATCACGGAATATTCCCTATCATCGTGGCACCGACTAACTAGTTAGGCATTTAGTACTTACCCACTCACACACTTACACACTTACACACTTACACTTATATAAATACATTCCATCTACTTCTGTTCTTTCCACTAGGCCTTGATCAATCAGATACTTAATATGAGCTAAGCCTTCCCCAGTGGCAAACCATTTCTGTTGTACAGGGAATTCCTCAAAGGTTTTATAAGTTAAATCCCAAGTCATTCTAGAAGACACTTGGTAACCGTTCAAAGCCTGTCTACCTAAGATATCTAAAACCTCTTGGGTTCTTATCTTGTGGTGTAGCTTTAGTTCCTTTATCCTTTCTTGATAATCCGTAAAAATTCTCCTATGACCAGGTAAGACCAAGGATATATCCAATTGACTGATTTTATCTAAACTCTTTAAATATTGCTGCAAAGGGTTAAGTTTTTCAGCAAATAAAGAAATATTAGGAGTAATATCATTTAACAAATGGTCTCCAGAAAAGAACAACTTTTTATAGGGTTCATATAAACAAAGATGCCCCTCTGTATGGCCTGGAGTGCTAATAACTTTAAAATGATAATCCCCTATATCCAAGGCATCATCTTCTTTCAAAATTACAAAATCAAGGGGCACCCGGGCACAATATTTGTATCCTGGATGGTTATTTATGGCTTCAGCCAATATTTCCTCTGGAAAACCATTTTGCCTTAAAAAATTTTTGGTTCTTCCCCAATAGCCCTCATCTCTACCTAAATTAATAATATAACTATCCTTTTCGCTACAATAAACTTTAGAAGTAGGAGTTATAAATTCGGAAACTAAACCTCCATGGTCAGCATGCAAATGAGTTATAAAAAAATCTGTCATGGACAAATCAAGAGCTAATTCTTCGAAAGCAGCCTTTAAGGCAGTAAAACATTCCTTCCTATTCATTCCCGTATCAATCACTAGATTTCTATCTTGACTAACCAAGATGTAGGAATTAGTAGATTTTAATGGGTTTTTAGGTAAAGGTACATCAATTTTATAAAGATTATCTATTACTTTTGTAATCAATTTAGTCGCTCCTGTATAATGATAGTATGAAAACTATATAACTGTACTTCATATAGTATTATTTTCTATTATCTACTGATAATTTGCAAGTTGTGAAACTAAGGGAAAGGGTGATTAATTTGGATTTAAAGGTATTTCCAACCTGGCAGATGGTGGAAAAAAATGAGCTTAGGGGTAGCTACGCAGTCGTTATCGATGTCTTAAGGGCAACAAATACCATTATTACAGCATTAGCTAACGGGGCAAAAGAAATCATACCCGTTCCAGAAATAGAAATAGCCTGGGAAATGAAAAAAGAAAATCCGTCTTATCTCTTAGGGGGAGAGAGAGGAGCTCAAAAAATTAGCGGCTTTGATTTAGGAAATTCTCCTCTGGAATATTCTCCAGAGGTAGTCTTTAATAGGGGAATAATATTCACTACCTCCAATGGTAGTCGAGCCTTAAATAGTTCCTCTAAAGCGGATATGGTCTGTGTCGCCTCCTTAGCTAATTCTAAGGCTTTGGCCAAATTCTTGGCTAATAGCTTAAAAAATTTGACTATTGTTTGTGCAGGCACATTGGGTAATCCTTCTCTAGAAGATACTTTAGCAGCAGGGAAAATTATTGAAGAAATCCTAGCTTTGGAAAAAAACTATCACTTAAATGATTTTGGCTATATTAGCTTAAGTACCTACCTTCAAAATAAAGCAAATATTTTTCAAGCTATTAGCTCCAGCCCTAATGGTCAAAAGCTAAAAAAACTAAATATGAGCGAAGATATTGAATATTGTTCCTTAATGGATCAAACGGAAATCATTCCAATTTTTAAAGATGGTAATATAAGTAATTATCCCCGAATATTGTAAAAAGATAATGGGCATACTTTAGAAAAAGTGCAAAATTTGTCTTAGGGGGAATGAGTTTGAATAAATTAGAAAGGTCGAGAATAGCCGGAGTCATATCTGTATTCATTGACTTAGAGCAAGACCCTTATAAAAGGGAACAATTATCAAAACTTATGACCGCTTTGCAATCCAATAACACTCTAACCAAGGATGAAAAAAAACTACTTGGGACTTTTATAGATTTAAAGGACGAATCTCATTCTTATGTATAAAAGTAAAGGACTTTAAACTCAAAGGGTTAAAGTCCTTTACTTATTTCATTTTAGTTTATCCGTTAGTCATCACAGGCTTCTAAGAAATTGTCAAATGGCCCATTACATTGTCCTAAAAGAAGAATAATTATGATGATTATTAAAAGATTATCATCGTCAAAGAAACCGCAACCTCTACCACAATGATCTTCTCTATCACCTAAAAGAAGTATTAATATGATAATCCAAAAAATATTGTCATTTCTCCTTCTTCTTCTGGGTCTATCTGGAAATCTTCCTCCCATATGTGCATCCCTCCTATATGACTTTTTGGATTGGGTAATTTCTACCCCTAATTTATCCTATGGTTCTTTTTTATAGATTGTTCGCGATTAATCTAAATCTCCTAACAATCCCCCAAAGAATCCATCATTTTGACCGAAGAGTAAGATGATTATGATGATTATTAAGAAGTTGTCATCACCAAAGAAGCCTCCACAACCACATCCATCACCATGCCTACCGCCTCGCCTATCAGTATCGCATAATAAAAGTATCAAAATGATAATCCAAAAAATATTATCGTTCCTTCTTCTTGGTCTTGTTGGACAATTTCCCATGTTAATTCCTCCTACATAGTGTTAGGTATTTTCTACCCTCAATTTATATATGATTTACTTTAGATAATTGTTTTTAATAGCAGTATTTTAGATTTTTTTATAAATTTAAAATTTATTTTTAAACAACTTTTACCCCATTTTTTGGTATTAAACATATAGCATAATCCTTGTTAGATGAAGAATACTAACTTTAGACTAAAAAAATAGGAGGGATTACTAAATGTTAATTCAAAAGAAAAAAATAGTTGCTTTATTACTTGTCACACTTTTAATAATCTCGGTACTGTCCCTAGGCTGTACTCCTCAAAGAAGACCTGATACTACACCAGTACCTAACAATCAAATGACAAACCCCAACCAAACCAGTCCTAGAGATCCCATGACTGGTCCGCAAGCAGATGCAAATCAAAGAAATCGAATAGTTGCTGATAGGGTTAAAAGGCAGGCTCCAGAGGTTAGAGATGTTTCCATAGTCTTTGCTGACCGAATAGCTTATGCAGCAGTATCCCTTGAAGAAGATGTTTCTGAAGGTAGGGCTAGAGATATTGAAAGATTAGTAAGTGAAGCAATTATGGATGAAGAAAATACTGTTGATAGAGTTTATATCTCCATGGATCCTGAAACCTTCAGAAGGTTAGAAGGAATTGCCAAAGGTATTGAAGATGGTAGACCACTAACTGGATTTTTAAATGAAATAGAAGAGTTGTTTACCAGAATTGCCCCAACTACAAGAAGATAAGCAAAAAACTCCCAAATTAAATTTGGGAGTTTTTTTTACCAGAATCTACTTTAATGAAAATCCTATTTCTACACATATTAAGAATGTCTAGCTGAATTTTAGATTAATCAAGGAGGACTAATTAATGAGAAATTCAAGGCTTAATCAAAAATTAACATTAAATAAAATCACTAACCAAGGAAAAAACAATCCCACCAACAATGAAATATTTGATAATGTCTTTAAAGCTTCTATTGATTTACTCCATGAGGATACAGAATTTTCAATTGAGTTAAGTGATGAAACAGCCTTTCCTCGGATGAGCCATGAAGAAATTAACTAGGAGGTTATTGTATGGAGCATAGTAGATATGTTCTAGAACGCTTTAAAGAAGCAGAGGATTATCCTGAGGCTACTGAGGATGTTTTATTAGATTATCTAAGTGATTTAATTAACAAAAGTGCCACTAATAAGGATGAAGCCTATGAGATTTTAGTTGAATACTTAGATTATCTCCAAGTAGATCCGGATTCTTTAGTGATTAAAAAAGAAGGTAATAGGTTTGATGTAGAATTTGCAGAATAAACGCCGCATTCATTTGCGGCGTTTATTGATTATTTTCCTATTTCACAAGCCTTTTGTAAGGTTTCTTTAGTTTGAGCCATTAAATCCTCTATAATTTCCTGAGCACTTTTTATTTCATTTAAAACATTTAAGCTCTGACCTACTAAAATTGCGCCCCTTTCTATATCTCCATCTACTGCTGCCATTCTATTTGTCCCTGTAGCTAATTTGTCTAATTGCTCTTGGGGAGCCCCAGAAGCTTCTAATTTAGTATATTCTTCTGTAAAGGTATTTCTTAGGCACCGCACTCCATGACCTCGGGAAACACCAGTAGCAACAGAATCTGTGTCAGTTGCCTGAAGAATCCTTTCTTTAGCTTTAGGATGTAGAGTGGATTCAGTAGTTAAAAGAAATCTGGAGCCCATTTGCACTCCTGCTGCTCCCATTAATAAGGCAGCGGCAATCCCCCGGCCATCGGCAATTCCACCAGCAACCACTACTGGAATATCTATATAGGGAATAATATTAGTCATTAAAGCTAGAGTGGTCTGGGAACCTATATGTCCCCCTGCTTCCATACCTTCAATTACTATAGCATCGGCACCCTTTTCGGCCACCCTTTTTGCTAACTTAAGGTTAGGTACTACTGGAATAACCTTAATGCCATGTTCATGGAATTTTTCAATATAAGGTACTGGATTGCCTGCGCCTAAGGTAACAAAAGCAACTTTTTCTTCACAAACTACTTCAACAATTTCGTCCTTATTGGGAGCCATTAACATCACATTAACCCCAAAAGGCTTATCGGTCATTTCCTTAGCTTTTCTTATTTCCTCTCTTACCCATTCTGTATCTCTACCCCCAGCAGCAATTATACCTGCTCCACCAGCATTGGAAACAGCACTAGCTAGATTGGCTTCAGACACCCAGGCCATTCCTCCTTGAATAACTGGATACTTTATTCCTAATAGTTCTGTCAATTTTGTTTTCATAGTGCACCCTCCTAAATTAAATCTATAAAGTCTTCTTTATGTAATTTACCCTATTTTGTACTATTTAAAAATCATTTAAAAGTAACCAGGCTTTTTTACCAGTGATCCTAAAACAGGATAACTGTACCAATCTCCTTCCAAAGCACGGACTCCAGCGATAATAGTAAAAATAAAAGCTACTATCGGGAAAATAAATACACCGATAATTGTAATAATACTAACAATAGTTATTAGTCCCATCCCTATTTGCCAAACTAAACATTGTTTGGCATGATAACTAATAAATTCATCATCATTTTTGATAATTAAAATTATAATCGGTATTAATAGTGGCGCGAAAAGACTACCAAAATGACAAATTGCAGCAATTTGTTTTGAAGTAACAGTGTAATCGGACATCTAAGCACCTCCTTTATTGAGTATTTACATTATACTATAACTATTCAATAAATAAGGCTAAAAGTGCTAAAAATAACACCATTGAAGCTAGGGTTAATAATTATCCTAGTCAATGGTGTTATTATAATGGGAAAATATTATTCTACTACAAATACTAGAGCCTTATCATCCTGTTTAATTACGCCTATTTTATTGGAGAGTTTTACGGGGATAACATCACCGTCAACATTCATTTCACCTTCATAGAATACCCTCACAAAAATTTGTCTATCACCCATTTTTTCAGTTGTTGTTTCCAATGTTTCTGGATTGATTGTTATTTCGTCTACCAACATAATGCTCCAGTTCTTAGCTTCTATATCCTCTAACAAAGCGGGAAAACTTAATTCTTTAATTTTTTCTTTATCTCCTTGAGTAGCTAGGACAAATTCTTTAGCAATTTCTACTGCTTGTTCCTCAAAAGCCTTATACTCCGCTTCAGCAATTTCCTCTGGTGTCTTTGGAGTTTCACCTCCACTACAACCTACGACTAAGGCCATAACCAGTAAAGATAATGTAAGTACTTTTAATAATTTATTCATGCTTTAAACCTCCAGACTCTTGATCTTATAAAAGATGCGTTTAATTATAATACATAATTTCCTATTAAAAATAATAAACAAAAGCAAGCAATATGTCGAATGCAAGTTCTGGTAAATCATTTCCAAAGGCTAAGAGGAGCGTATTCTAGTATTAATGTTTTAATTTCTTTTGAAAAATCAATAGCTACAATAGTCTGAGGGAATTGTCCAGTGATATTAACAACATAACCCTTGCCAAATTTAGGATGATAGACAATACTTCCAGCTTTAAGGAGAGGAGACACACCTCTATCCGAGGCTACCCTTTTTAGCTGAGGAATGTCCCCAACGAATGTATCTTTGCTCAAAGCATCTCGGCTTAGGTTAGTCTCCTGGGTGTTAAAGCTTTTCTTAGGTAATTTAAGTTCATCAATATAAATAGAAGGTTTTTTCTTAACTCGTTCTCCTTTAACTAAAATGGAGTTGGGATAGGTAATATACAATTTGTCTTTGGCCCTAGTAACAGCTACATAAAAGAGTCTTCTCTCCTCCTCTAATTCTTCTTCCTCTTCTGACCTAAAGTGAGGATACATTCCCTTTACAGCCCCCACTATAAAGACCGTATTAAATTCTAGCCCCTTAGCACCATGAATAGTCATAAGTTTTACGGAATCCTCTTTATTTTCAAGCCCTATCCTGTCTACTAACTCTAGGAAGTCCCTTAGATTTTTACCACTTTCCTGCATTTTAAGCACAATAGATTTTAGTTCTTCAATATTTTCTACCCTTTGCACCCCAACAGTACTATTATCTTTTTTTAAATACTCTAGGTATTTAGTTTTATCTAATACACGTTCATAGATTTTAGCCAGCCTTTCTTCTTTAGATAACTGATTTATAAAGTCGGGAAGCTCCCTAATAAAGTTTTCCTCAGCTAGATAAGCTATATCAATCAAAGCTAGGTCCTTTTCCTGATAATATCTTTTTTGAAAATTTCTTATTGTCAACCCCTTTACCTGAGCTAGGATAGAACAAGCTTTTAAGAAGGATGCATTATCAGTAGGGTCTGCCGCCAACTTAAAAAATGCAAGAATGTTCTTAATTTCTGTGCTCTGATAAAAACTAATTCCCCCTAGAATTTCATAGGGAATGTCTAGTTTAGAAAAGGTTGTTTCAAATTCAATTCCCAAAATATTGACTCTGTAAAGAATCGCAAAATCCTCATATTTACTACCTTGGCTAACCTTTTCTTTGATATAGGCTGCAATATATTCAACCTCATCAGTTTCAGTTGCAAAGTCTAGTACCTCTACTGACTCACCTTTTCCTCTCTTGGTCCAAAGGGATTTGGCTAATCTTGCTTTTTTATTATTATTTATGAGATTAACAGCCGCTTTAATTATATTCTCAGAAGAACGATAATTTTGATTGAGGTAAAAAGTTTTAATCCTGGGGAATATTTTATCTAAATTTACCATAATACTCACATCGGAACCTCGAAAACGGTAAATTGATTGGTCCGGATCTCCTACTACCATCAGATTCCTATGACTATTTATCAGTAATTTAATAATATCCAGCTGAATGGGACTAATATCTTGAAATTCATCAACCAGTATATACTTATACCTATCGCTTATTGCCTGTAATACTTGAGGGTATTTTTCGAAAACCCATAAACACCAAATCAATAATCCGTCATAATCAATAATATCTCTTTCCATTAAATCAACCATATATATCTTATAAAATTCCTCAAGTCCTTCTGTTTCTAAAATACTCATGTCTCTTAGATTTCGGGCTAAAGTCATCTTTTCCAGAATAACCCGGGGATGAATACCTAAGTTTAACCTTCTTACTAAATGACCAATACTAATAAATTGTCCTCCTTCATCTAGAATTGTAAAATTCTCACTATACCCAAGAGGAGGATGTTTTCGTAAAATTGCTGCACAAAAGGAGTGAATGGTGGAGACTGTAGGACTAGAGCCTACTATTTTAGCCACCCTGCTCTTTAATTCTTTAGCGGCTTTATTGGTAAAAGTCACTGCTAGAATATCCTCTCCCCTAGCTTTTTGGGAGTTAATTAATTCAGCAATATAATGAACACAGGTGGTTGATTTGCCAGTCCCTGGCCCTGAAATAACTCTGATAATACCTTGTGTTTCCCTAACAATTTTTAATTGGTCTTTATTTAGATTAAGATGTAGTTCCACTATTTTCCTCCAGAATTTTAACCAATTCTTCCCACTTCTCATAAAGCTTTGGCAAATCATTCTCAGCTACTCTATACTCATTAACTAGATCCTTACTTTTTTCTTCATCTTGATAGGTTTCAGGATCTGCCAATTGGGAGTTTAAAACCTCTATCCGTTTTTCTAGTTCTTCTATGTCTAATTCTAGAGTTTTGATTTCTTCCCTGAGTTTAGATTTATTGATTTTTGGTTTTTCTATCTTTGCTACAGTTTTCTTTTTGTCAGCCTTGATTTGCTCCTTATCATCTCGCTCTAACTGAAGTTTCTTAGCCCGATAATAAGAATAGTTGCCTAGATAATCTTTTAGGCGTCCTTCTTCTAGCTCCAAGGTTCTTTCCGTTACCCTATCTAAAAAATATCTATCATGGGAAACAATTAAAAGGGTTCCGGGGAAATCTATCAAGATATCTTCCACTATTTCTTTTGATAAGATATCTAAATGATTCGTAGGCTCGTCCATTATTAACAGGTTAGGCTTTTCAATTATTAGCTTTAAGAGAGTTAATCTGCCTTTTTCCCCGCCACTTAAATCAGAAACCCTTTTTAATACATCGTCTCCTTGAAACAAAACTAAGGCTAAGTAATCCCGGGCTTCCCCTTCATTCATATTAAAATTTAACATTATTTCATCCAGAACCCGATATTCATTGGTTAGTCCTCTATGTTCTTGGTCAAAATAGCCTACTTTAACCCGGGAGCCTAAGGTTGTTTTTCCTTGTAAAGCTTGTAATTTCCCCACTATTATTTTCAAAATAGTAGATTTACCAGTGCCATTAAGACCTATTAAGGCTACCTTTTCACCTTTTCTTAAGGTAAAGTCTATATGGGAAAAAAGCTCCTGACCATTATAACCCATGGCCAAATCTTCAACTGCCAGTACTATATCCCCTGTAGCATCTACTTCTTTAAAATTCAGATTTATTTTAGAAGTATTTTTAACATCCTCTAGCCTATCAAGTCTAGCCAGTTGTTTTTCCCTACCCCGAGCTTGTTTCGACTTAATTCCTGCCTTATACTTTCTGATATATTCCTCTGTTTTCTTAATTTCCTTTTGTTGTTTAGTAAAGGCTTTTTTCTGAGCTAAATCTTGTTCTTCTTTAAGTAGAATATATTTTGAATAATTTCCCGGGAAGTTTCTTAAGGTATTGTGTTCCAACTCCAGAATCCTAGTAACCACCTCATCAAGAAAATATCTATCATGGGAAATAAAGAATACTGCCCCTGGATAGCTTTTAAGGAAGCTTTCTAGCCATTCTAGGGCGTTAAGGTCCAAATGATTAGTTGGTTCATCTAATAATAATAGGTCAGGTTCCCTGACCAAGAGGCGTGCTAAGCTTACCCTGGTTTTTTGACCGCCACTAAAAGTATTTACATCTTTATTAAAGTCCTCATCACTAAAACCTAAACCTTTGATTATTTTTCTGGCCTTAGCCTCACAACTAAAACCACCTGCTTTTTCATACTCATGGGTTAATTCACTATATTGGTCCATGATTTTTTCCAATTGTTCCCCACTATTATGTCCCATCGCCCTTTCCAAATCCCTTAACCTATCTCGAAGGGCAAAAATATCACTAAACATTTCTAAAACAGTATCCATCAACTTTGTCCCTTGAGGATATTCTGGTATTTGTTCTAGGTAGCCTAGGGTATATTTGTTACTAAAGATAATATCCCCTTGATCAAAAGCCTCTTCTCCTAGGATACACTTAAATAAGGTTGTTTTGCCGGCACCATTTGGGCCTACTAAACCCACCTTTTCTCCTTCTTTTATAACAAAGTTTACATCCTCAAAAATTTTTTCTGCTCCATAATACTTGGTTAAATTTCTTCCTTGTAGTAAAATCAAAGCCCTTCACCTTTCAAAAGTGTTCTTTTATTAACTCTCTATTTTGCCTTGCCCCTTACCTTTGCTGTGAAAACATAATACTTGAGTGAACATCCGTACATATTTCCATACATCGTGGTAAACCCTCATTCTAGTCCTTATTTCTATCTAGAAATTCTTCGGGACGGAAGGGAGTTAAATCATAGCCCCCAATCTTGCGCAAATAATTGCTACATTTTATACAATACAAGTTACCATCCGTATCTAAACTAGTAATTGGTATCTGGTCATGAGGTGCAAAACAACGATTACATCTAAATAAATACTTTTCTTCTTCCACAATAATCTCCCTCTATGGCAAAAAATTTCCCTCACGCAAAAAAAGTACGATTTAATCTAACCGTACTCTTCCAATTATAAATAAGATCATCTGTTTATTCTACTTGAAAATCCCTAGATCCTTTTTTACCTTTATAGCTAACAACAATCCTTCTCTAATAGTAATTTTAGCTCGAGTTTCAATAAACTCATTACTTAAACCCCGAGTAGGTCCTAAGTACAGAGTTTCATCCTCTAAGGGATATTTAAGTCCCTGGGTAGTAATGCCTTTTACATCAGCTGACAAAGGGAATAAGGAGAGAAAGTCCCCTATTTCTCCTGCCAGCTCTAGTTGTTTATCTACTAAAAAAATCTCATGGACTTCATCAATAATCTTAGTAGGAGTTCCTTTCTTTAAAGGAAGGGTTAGTATCATTAGATTAGCCATCAGATGATCTACTCGCTTGCCTAAGGCACCCATAATAATAATTTCCCTGGGTTGCCTTTTACATGCCTCTAATAAGGCGAGTTCTAAATCTGATTCATCCTTTTCCTTGGGGAAAGTAACAATCTTTGTTTTTTTCCTTGCAAGACTCTTAAAAACCTTCTCGTCAATGGAATCCAAATCCCCGATAACTAGCTGGGGAGTTATTCCCATGGCCAGAGCCTGGTTTGTTCCACCATCGGCACAGATAATATAATCATTTTCCTTTATTTCATTTTTATAAAAATCTAAGTCATTAAATTGCCCATTAGCAATAATAATTACTCTCTCCCTTGTCATTAAAAACCACCTTTAGATCTTAGTCTAGACCTAATACTAGCATGGCAAAAATTTAAATGCAATATAATGCTTTTTGATTGTTAACTGATATTATTTTTGGGTTGACAATCTTTTTTTTGTGATTTATACTTCAAAATAGACTAGTCGCTTATAGAATCATTAATTATCAGCACACAGGAGGAAGTAGCATGATAAATTTGGCCAGGGAAATCATCTCCGGTCGTCGTTTAAAACGAGGCGAGGACCTTAACTTCTTATTAACTGCAAATTTATCTGAGCTATTAGAAGGAGCCAATATGATTCGTGAAGCCTTATGTGGCAATAAGGTTGATCTTTGTACCATTATTAATGGTCGGAGCGGTCGCTGCAGTGAAGACTGTAAATTTTGTGCTCAGTCAGCTCATCATGTAACAGAAGTTGAAGAATATGATTTCCTAGATTCTGAAATTATTTTAGCTGATTGCCAAAAAAATGTAGCCAATGGCGTGCATCGTTATTCCATTGTAACTGCTGGCAGGGCTTTAAAGGGTAAAAGTTTTGCTAAAGCAATTGAAACCTATAAAAAACTTCGGGCACAATGCGATATTGATCTCTGTGCTTCCCATGGTTTTTTAAACGAAGAGGAATTAATTGCTTTAAAAGAAGCAGGTGTTTCTAGGTACCATGAAAATATTGAAACATCAGAAAGAAATTTTCCTAATATTTGTACTACCCATACTTATGAAGATAAAATTAGAGAGATTAAGCTTGCTCAAAAAGTAGGTCTTAAGGTCTGTTCAGGAGGAATTATTGGTATGGGCGAAACCTGGGAGGATCGCCTTGATATGGCCATAAGTCTCGCTGAATTAGAAATAGACTCTATTCCTATAAATATCCTAAATCCCATCAAAGGTACCTTATACGAAAATATGGAGGCCCTGAGTGAAGAAGATATTTTAAGAACAGTTGCTATTTTTCGTTACATTAATCCCACTGCATTTATTCGCATGGCTGCAGGTAGAAACTTCTTTAAGGACGGTGGAGCCAAGCTATTTCAATCAGGAGCCAATGCCACAATAACCGGTAATATGCTAACTACTGTAGGCAATAATACAGAGCAAGATAAAGCAATGCTAACTAGCTTAGGTTTTGACATATCAAGATAAAGAGGGGAAAATTATGCAGAAAAAATCTAATGTTTATCAATTATCAGTTATAGGCCTTATGGCTGCGGTTATCTGTATTCTTGGACCACTATCAATTCCCATTGGCCTAGTACCTATTTCCTTACAAAACTTAGCCATTTATTTTGCCTTATATGTTCTGGGTATGAAAAGAGGTACTATTAGTTATGTAATCTATCTGGCAATCGGTTTTGTAGGGATACCTGTATTCGCCGGCTTTACTGGTGGTGCTTCAAAATTATTGGGTCCCACTGGTGGATATCTTATCGGGTTTATCTTTATGGCTCTGATTGCCGGATATTTTATCGATAAGTTTTTTGATAAATGGTATTTGTGCTTTCTGGGTATGGCCCTAGGAACCGTAGTGTGCTATGCCTTTGGTACCACTTGGCTAGCTTATCAAGCCAATATGACCTTTAAAGCAGCTTTAGCTGCAGGAGTAATCCCTTTTATTCCTGGAGATTTAATAAAGATACTAATTGCTACAATTCTAGGACCAAAAATACGCGAACAACTAATTTCAGCTAATTTATTTTCAGCTTAAACGGGAATAAGAAACCTGGGCCTAAATAATGGACTCAGGTTTTTTTAAATTTAATATACAAGTAGAAAAAACTATCGATTAATGAATAAACGGAAAATATAAAAAGACTACCACATTTTTGTGGTAGTCTTTTTGATTTCCTGGCAACGACCTACTCTCCCAGGACCCTGCGGTCCAAGTACCATCAGCGCTGGAGGACTTAACTTCCGTGTTCGGGATGGGAACGGGTGTGACCCCTCCGCTTTAGTCACCAGGAATATTT
>JAAZJU010000207.1 GCA_012800195.1 Clostridia bacterium | reverse complement strand
ATGTATATTTTCTTTCCTTTTACCCCAAACTAGTCAAGGTATGGAAAACTAGATAAAATTAATGGGGTGAGGAATAAAATGAGTTTTAAAAGGATAACCAGCTGGTTAACTATATGCTTCTTATTTATGATTGTGGTTAGTCCGGCTATTCAAGGAGCCGAGTACAAACCACTGGTAATAGAAGCAGCGGCTTATCAAAGTGAGCCAGGAACTTTAACATATAAGATTAAGCCAGGAGATACTCTTTTTAGTATCTGTCGTAAGCATAATGTAGAAATAAGTCTGGTAACCGCCCTAAATGATCTTACAGATGCCAATAAAATTAGAGCCGGGCAGGAAATTATTATCCCCTTGGAAATATTCCTTGCTACGCCAGTGTTGGATGGAACTACCGATGTAGAAAAGCGAAATGTTGCAATCCAGTCCGTAGGGAGCCGACTATCCTCTAGAACCAATAATGGCTTTATGATGGTTCCAACCACTGGAACTATTAGTTCTCTTTACGGACCTAGGAGAGGAGAATTCCATACGGGCTTAGATATAGCCAGTGACTTAGGAACTCCCATCTATGCTGCCCAGTCTGGAAAAGTAATTTTTACAGGCTGGCGAGGCAACTACGGTAGAACTGTAATTATTGATCATTTGAATGGGTATAAAACCTTATATGGCCATAATAGCAAAGTTCTTGTTAAATCCGGTCAAATTGTAAGAGCGGGTCAGTTAATATCTCAAATGGGTACTACTGGTCGTTCAACTGGACCCCACTTGCATTTTGAAGTTTATTATGATAATAAAGTAGTAAATCCCCTTGAATATATTCAGTAAATAGACTCGCAGACCTGCGAGTCTATTTACATTAGGAGGGGCTTAAGGTAATGTATTGCTAAAGGGTCTAGCTTGTCTGTCAGAGGTATCTAACCAGCAGGCTTGTCTGTCAGATGTGTCTAACCAGCAAACTTGTCTGTCAGATGTATCTAACCAGCAATCTTATCTGTCAGATGTATCTAACTAGCAAGCTTATCTGTCAGATGTGTCTAACCAGCAAGCTTGTCTGTCAGATGTGTCTTGTTCCCTGTAGATTATCCCGAAAGGAAGAATAGCATGTTCCATTTTGTCTATGCCGATAACCGAGGCAATGCCTATGATCATCCTGAATACTTAGCCTTAGGTAGATTGGGCCAGAATATTGTAGAACCTGACCCAGGAGAATTTATCTCTATGCCAGAAGGGGCTTCCTTAGTATTAATTCCTGAGCGAACAGCAATTGTTGCCGATAAAACAGGAAGTTTCCAAAAATACAAGGGAGGTTTACCAGTTGGGGCTCTTTTACCTCAAGGGTATACTAGAACCCTCTTACCAGCCTTTGTTAATGATAAAAAAGGAGCAATCCTGCCTCTCTTTGGCTATGCTGCAGTGGCTTTCAAAGACAATCAATTTTATGTGGCCGCCAAAAGTACCGACATTGATGATAAATGGAATCCCAAGCATTTTAACACTGAGGATTTAGAGGCAAGGGTTAGAGCCTTACAAAAAAAGATGCCGAACAATTCAATAGTTCAGCAACTAGCCCATTGTGCATTGAATTATAGTTGTTTTACTGCCCAAAACATCTTCTACGGCAGATGGGAAGGGGGCATTCCCGTTTCACCAGTTTGTAATGCCCAGTGCCTAGGCTGTATCTCCTTGCAACCTAGTGAGTGTTGCCCTTCACCTCAAACAAGAATAGCCCGAGCACCTAAAGTAGCAGAAATAGTGGAACTTGGGCTACATCACCTAAACCATGGTCCAGAAGCAATTATTAGCTTTGGCCAAGGTTGTGAAGGAGAACCTAGTTTACAAGGACAAATTATTGGGGAAGCTATCCGGGAAATACGTAGTCAAACCTCTCAAGGTACTATAAATATGAATACCAATGCAGGTTATACGGACGGAATATCCAAAGTAGTAGAGGCTGGTATAGACTCATTGCGAGTCAGCCTCAATAGTGGCAGTAAGGAAATGTATGAGGGATATTATCAGCCTCGTAATTATAGCTTGGAAAATGTTAAACAATCCTTACGCTTAGCGGCAGATAAAGGAGTATATACCTATTTAAATTTATTATTTTTCCCAGGGGTCAATGATTGCGAAGGAGAAGTTGAATCTTTAATTGCTTTAGTTCAAGAGACAGGAGTCAAAGCTATTCAAATTAGAAATCTAAACATTGATCCAGATTTATTATTAGCCCAATTGCCCACCCCTCAAGGAGAAGCCTTAGGTGTCCCTGCTTTCTTAGAAATCCTCAAACAAGAACTACCTAAAGTGGAAATAGGCAACTATACGAAGCCGACGCAGAAGTGATGCGTTATTTCGCGACTCCGCGAGTGCGCGAGGGCGTTTTTTACTTCTAAGTTAGTCTGGAAGACAGTGAGCGAGTGGGTGAGAACTTTGCTAGCTAGTAGGTGCCACGATGATAGGGAATATCCCCTGATGTGTGACGATGAAAGTAAATATACTGGGATGTGACACTGTGACCCAGAAAAATCTAACAAGAGGAGTTT
>JAAZJU010000253.1 GCA_012800195.1 Clostridia bacterium | reverse complement strand
TTATTAGAAATATCATAAGATTGAGATAAGATTTCAGCAATCTTTCTATTCTTTTCATCTTTACTTCATTTTAACATTGTTTAAACATTTTTAAAAGAAGTTTAGAAGACCAGCTCATTTTTGCATAGTTTAGTCCCCTAGAACAATAGAAGAACTTGATAAATTGTTTATCTTCTTCAGGAATAACCGCTTCTTTAAATTGGACTAAATCCGGATTATCAATTGGGCTAGCACCAACACAAAAAAGGATTAGTTTTTTATCGTGCCAAAATTTGGACTTTTTAAAAAACCACTTTGCGTTAACGACACTTGAAGCTTTCGCCCAACCTCCAAAGACTATCGTATCAAAAGATGCAAAGTAGTCTTTCTTTTGCTTTTTTGCGCTTTTTAGCTCAAGAATCTCGCCACCTATTTCTTCGTTTAACCATGTGGCATATCTTTTTGTAAAACCAGTTTGTGATGTATAAATTATTAATGATTTCATGTGCCCCCTTAAAATCAATTTATTAATACAATGTAAATATGTACTAAGTTAACAATAGCTTTGCAAAATATCTATTTTTCCTTTTCATTAGTAATATTTACATTAACACCCTTTTCCTTAACGGATTTTTTAAGCTCTGTACTTGCTTTTTTCTCTTCAATTGTAGCATCCATTAATTCTGGACCTTTTTTAAGCATTTTATGTCTCATTACAAGACTATAAGTCATAAAACCAATTACAAAAAGAAAGGCAATAACAAAAAGGATACCAAAAATGATAAACATTATCTCCAAAGGTTTAGGACTTATGCTGTATGTCTCGGCATTCATCCTTTACCGATAATGCATCAAGTATTATTTGTAGTGATTAACTTCCCTTTCAAAACAGACGAAAGGAGAGACATAATATGCAAAAGTTTTTTTGTGATTTTTATGCGCCTCAATAGGCGCATTTTGTTTTTTACTGCAGATGTTATTTGCAGTATTTAAAAGAGAAAACCATAAATGTTAACAATTTTTAGGTTTTCATGTTTGTTTTGTTTTGACATTCAAGCATACTATTTCAAGACATTTTAAAGAAATATGTGACTATAAAATTGTCAAAACTTAAAAGTTATTGTCAATAAATAATTTTATTATTTTGACAGTAAAAGGGATTAATATTATATAGGAGAAAAAATTATGAAAAAAATTATTAATTCTTTAAAAACTATAAATTATAAAATGTTTTTTGCTTTATTCATTTTTGGATTGATTCCAACACTATACACTACTTTTAGGATATATTTAATTGGACAATTACCAAATACTTATGTATTTTCAATTGCCGGACAACTGCAATGGGTTAGCCTTTTATATGAAATTTTACAAGAGGCTTTAATATTGCCACTATTTTATTTTATTGGTGCTGTTATATCTGAAAAAGAGGCACTAATAAACCGTATTAGAAGCGGATTAATCTTCACTTTTATTGTTTATACGGTATTATCCGCACTTATTTTTATTTTCACTAGACCTTTAGTAATTTTTATGGCACAAGATAATTCTATTATTGATGAAACGGTAAATTATATTAGATTAGAGACTATTGCTATGATATTT
>JAAZJU010000206.1 GCA_012800195.1 Clostridia bacterium | reverse complement strand
ATAAAAGGTTTTTGTTCGTCTTCTGATAAAAGAACAACATTATTATTTATTACTATATTTATTCCCTCACTAGCCACTATCCCTTGACTAAAGGCCAAAAGGGCTATTAGTGCCACCATGATAGAAAGTAATTTTTTAATTGCAATCAAATCCCTTCCAATAAAATATACCCTAATATAGTTCGCTTTTTATAGTAAAATTCCTGCCTAAAAAACACCTATTACAGGAAAAGCAATGGGAATGATCCCACTGCCTCTGGTTAAAGGTTTTTAACATTAAGAGCTCGGAAAGAATTTAAAACTGCAATAATAGTTACCCCTACATCAGCGAAGATTGCCGCCCACATGGAAGTTAGACCCCAAACAGTTAAAAGAAGCACCGTTATCTTTACCCCAATTGCAAATACTGTATTCTGGGTGGCAATTCCCAAGGTCTTTTTAGAGATCCTCATAGCCGTAGCAATTTTAGAAGGCTCATCAGTCATAATTACAATATCAGCAGCTTCAATTGCAGCATCAGAACCTAAACCACCCATGGCTATTCCAATGTCTGCTCGAGCAAGAACAGGAGCATCATTAATACCATCACCTACATAAGCTAGCTTACCTTTGGGAGATTTTTGTAATAACAATTCCTCTACTTTTTCTACCTTGTCCGCCGGTAATAATTCAGAATACACCTTATCAATACCTAGTTTTTTAGCTACCTTAGAGGCAATATTCGGGGTATCACCAGTTAACATAATCGTATGCTTAATATTAGCTTTTTTAAGTTCTTGAATAGCCTGGGCCGAATCCACCTTTATTTCATCTGCTATAACTATATAACCAGCATAAGAATTATCAATTGCCACATGAACAACAGTGCCTATAATTTCGCCCTTATAGTAAGGAATATCCATTCGTTCCATAAGCTTAGTATTACCGACCATTACCTTTTGTCCTTCAACGGTTGCCAGTACACCCTGGCCAGCAATTTCCTCTACATCGGTAATCTGGCCCTGGTTAATTTCCTGGCCATAAGCCTTGATTAAAGATTTGGAAATTGGGTGGCTAGAATAGCTTTCTGCATAAGCTGCCCACTCTAATAATTCTTCTTTAGAAATTCCTTTTGGATGAATTTCCTGAACTTCAAATACACCCTTGGTAAGAGTACCCGTTTTATCAAAAACTATAATTTCAGTCTCAGCTAAAGCTTCTAAGTAATTACTTCCTTTGACTAAAATTCCCTTTCTTGATGCTCCCCCTATTCCACCAAAAAAACTTAGAGGAATAGATAAAACTAGGGCACAGGGACAGGAAACTACCAGGAAGGTTAAAGCTTTATATATCCAATAACTAAAAATAGCACTTTCTATAATAAGGGGCGGAATAATAGCAAGGAAAATTGCTATTATTACAACTATGGGCGTATAATATCTAGCAAATTTCGTAATAAATTGCTCAGATTGAGATTTTTTACTGCTGGCATTTTCCACTAGATCAAGAATTTTGCTTACAGTTGATTCCTCATATTCTTTGGTAACCTTGACTGTAATGACCCCATTAATATTAATACATCCACTTAAAATCTCATTTCCTACCTCAACTTCTCGGGGTATGGATTCGCCAGTAAGATTAGATGTATCAATCATCGAACTGCCTTCTATAACCTTACCGTCTAAAGGAATTTTTTCTCCAGCCGTGATAACAATTATATCTCCGATTTGTACTTCGTCAGGATCCATCCGCACCAATTCATCGCCTTTTTTTACATTGGCGTAATCTGGTCTAATATCCATAAGATCGGCAATTGATTTTCTTGATTTATCTACTGCATAGCTTTGAAATAGCTCTCCCACTTGATAAAATAACATAACAGCAACGCCTTCGGGATATTCAGCAATTAGCATGGCTCCAATGGTGGCAACAGTCATTAAAAAGTTTTCGTCAAAAGCCTTACCTCTAATGATGTTTCTAAAGGCTTTTCTAATTACATCTCCGCCCACAATTAGATAACTTGCTAAATACAAAGCTATATTGATTCCCTGAAAATTAGTTTGAAGAACCAGGGCTATCACTAAAAGGACTGCACCAATAATTATGCGTTGTAAACGATTTTGCATCACAATTATTCTCCTATAAATTTTTCAGGGTCGTATCAGGTTCAAGATCTTTGATAATTTTTTCTGCCGCTATTATTATTTCGGGCATTTTCTCTCTTTCCCCATCAATAACAAGTTTTTGAGTTATAAAATTAACGGTGGCTTCCTTTACACCATCCAAATCACTAATTAACTTTTCCATTTTAGCCGCACAATTGGCACATTCTAAACCTTCTAGTTTAAATTTCTTTTTCATAATAGTCGCCCTCCTCACTCTATTAAGACTACTCTAGTAAAAAAACATCCCCACTACCAACCCTCATAAATATGAGCTAAGCCTTGATCAAATATCTGTCTAACATGGTCATCATCCAAGGAATAATATACTACCTTGCCTTCCTTTCTGTTTTTTACTAACTTGGCTTGTTTTAAGACCCGTAGCTGATGGGATATAGCCGACTGACTCATATTTAACAAGGCTGCTATATCACAGACACACATTTCAGATGCATCTAAAGCCCAAAGGATTTTAATCCTTGTTGAATCACCAAATACTTTAAAAAGCTCCGCCAAGTCATAAAGAATCTCCTCTTTCGGCATTTTATCTTTCACTTGATTTATAATTTCTTCATGTATCACATTCGAATCACAACATTCTAATTTCTTATTCAAAACATTCGACCCTCCTCTATATATGAATAACTGTTCATATGTTCATATTTATATTATAAAAAAATTATCTGATTGTCAATGTTCTTAAACCAACAAAAAAAGACTTAGTGCAAGAGATTAACTCATGCCAGACTAAGTCTTCTTTATAACATATTGATTAAGCTTTCCAGATCTTTATTCTTAATGGATTCCATATATATTAGCTGCTAAAAATAAACATAGTGAAAGAAAGTTTATTTAATGTTTGTTTGAACAGTACCATAAGGTGTTCTAAAATCTACGCCATTGTCAACCGTATTTTTTCCGTTTTCAGTAAATACAGTTAGACCATTAGCTAAAATGATAACTGAAAGAATTACGGATACGATCAGTTTTGCCCTCAACATTGCTTTGCCCCTCCTATGGAATATTATTTAGCAGTATAAGTCAAATAAAAAAACAGACATAAAGATGTTAATAAACACCTGACTGTCTGTTATCTACATATTACTAAGAATGATTAGTTCCTAGCTGTGCAGAAAACCTAGCCGTAGAAAATGGTCTAGTTATAAATAAAAAAGCAGATACCTAGCTTATTAGCTATGATACCTGCAGGATTAGCAAAGGGATTAACTTTACCAAATTGCTCGGCTCGACTTTTAAAGTTCCAAAGAAGATTTAAAAGTCTTTTCTACATTATTCATTTTGCTTTCGCTGTATACATTATACAATTGTTTTTTTTATTTGTAAACACGTTTATCTAGTTAAGAAGCATTTATTTCAATATTTTCTTCCTATAAAACTAATGTTCATCATCATAAAAATTAATTCATACTTAGTTTTTCAATAGCTTGTTTTTCATTTGGCAAAAAGAATATATCTTTACCTTTATTACATTCATAAATAAAATCTTGTAAACTCTTACTTTTATATATTGAAAAATCTCCTATGATAGCTATTTTCTTTTGATAATTTATAAATTTCTGCAATATTTCCCCTGCTATCTTGGTGCTTAAATCAAAAAACTCTTCACATACCAATGATTTATTTATAATCATACGACAACAACCTGTTTCATAATCTACTGTAGCAAAAAAATCCAGTGCTGATTGCACATCTCTTATCAATATATGTTCACTCTTTACAATAGCAATTTCAATATTATTTTCTTTAATAACACTTATTTGCATACTAATCCTCCATGGTTTCTTCTAGTCTAACTTCTACAAAATTTCTAGCCTGAATAAAATCAGTACCAACCTGGCAATCAAGAGCAATAATCCTTACTCCTTGTTTTTCTGCCCTTATCAAGGCCTCAGCAAAAGCCCTGTGAGTTTCATAGTTAGGACTAAAATATAAGATGTCTTTCATTTGGATTATAAAAACCACATAGGCCTCATAACCTTCTTGAAGACTTTGAACAAGCTCATTAAGATGCTTAATTCCTCGTTCCGTTGGTGCATCAGGGAAAAGCGCTACGCCCTCTTTCTCCAAAGTAACACCTTTTACTTCCACAAGTATTTTCCTTGACTCATTCTCCATAAAAAAATCAAAGCGAGAATTTTTATATTTGTATTCAGGTTTAATAATGCGAATACCTTTAAAATAATTACTATCCCTTACCCATTCATGAAAGACCTTATTGGGTACCTGACTATCTATATTAATTAGCCTTTCCCCTTTTTTAACAGTAATCAAATCATATTTAGTCTTCCGATTTTTACTTTCAACTTCTTGCACAAAAACTGTGGTATTAGGAATTAATAGCTCCTTACACCTGCCTGTATTTTTAACATGACAAATCTCCTCTTTACCCTCAATCTCTATATGTGCAATAAATCTATTAGGCCGAGCAATAAATTTTGCTTCCTTAATATTTTTATACTTCATATCTTCTCCTATTTTGTTAATCCATAAAAATGTATATCAAAACAAAATTAACAAGGGGTTTGTTAATTAAAACAAACCCCTTTAAAGCAACCATCCTTATAGGTCTTTCATCGTTACTAACATTATCATCTAATCTTAACTTAAATTCTCCTATCAGTTTGGTCTTCTCAATTTCTCAAAAGCAAATTACTAACCTTAAACACAGAAAAACACTATCCGTCAGACTGGCAAACCACTTGCTAAAAACCTCTAACCTTGTTCTCGCAAATTCATTTAAACCTAAGTCACTATAAGGATGGTGCTTAATTAAATATTAACATACCATCCCTAAATTTGCAAGCAATATCTATAAAAATGTTGTCAACTAAGCTTTTATTAAGGTAAAATCTTATTTTCTAACACTCTACACCTATAACTTATTTATAGCTTTTACTTGTATCAATACCAATCGTACTATTGATATCATCCCAAGTTACGCAAAAATCGAAAGCTTTGGCTATATCTCTTAGTTTAAAATAATTGTTACCCTCTATCGTATAAGCAGTTAAGCTAACTTCAGCCCCGTCTTTGTAAATTTTAGAGATATTCAATAGCGCTGTCTTTTCCAATCCATCACCTTTTGAGAGTTCAGTGGTTGAATAACCTTGATTGGAGATCAAGATAAAAAAGCTTTCACGGTTTTATCTAACCGTGAAAGCTTTTTTATCTAGTGGAGCTAAGGGGATTCGAACTCTTTTGCTCTTACCAGCCCAGCCCATACACAAATAATCTATGAAGCACTGTAAGCGCCTCAGCGCGAGTAATATCTCTCGTATCTATTAAAGACCTATCAGGATAGCCGACTAATATATTCCCATCTATGGCTGCTCTTGCCCACTCAGGAAGGTCTTCAGCATCTTTAAAGACTTCTAGATTTGCCTTTGTATACCCTGGTAAAATTCTTAAGGCTTTACTGACCATTACGGTCGCCTCAATTCGAGATATGGGGGTATTGATTTCCAGATTGCCGCTGTCAACTATTAAATTAGCCTTTACTGCACTGGCAATCACACACTGATTCCATTCCGGGATATCATTGGCATTTGTAAAGGTATTGGTCAACAGCTCTCTTGCCTCATCAGGATTCAAAAGAGGTGCCATTGGAGCTTTGGCATCAATATTTAGAACTCTTACTAAAAGGGTAATAAACTCCCCTATTGTAACCTCTTGGTCTAATTTGGCTTGCCGCACCATAGAAAAATCATAATTCACTACCGGATAACCCTCAAATATCCCTAAACCATTCATTCGATTAGCAATCTCTTCTGCCCAGTGCCCTGCAGTATCAACAAAAATGGGTTGCTCAACTCCAAAAACATTAAACCATCCCTTATATAAACCGCCTGTTATTCCTTTTACTTTTCCAGAGGAAACGGGATAGGTCGCCAAAGCAACCCACTTTTGGGCTGGGGCATGCCAATAATAAATCCTTGGAAAGTGGTCATAGCTTGGCTTCTTTCTAAAATCGTACTCCATAATTATTTCATTCTTAGCTGTATTTTCCTTTATTGGTTGACTTAAGGAAACATATCCTGGCATACGACTTATTAAGACATTGTCCGGTAGATTATTAGTATTAGGGGAGTGCTCAATACTGTCACTATTTGAACCACCGCCCCCTGTATCAGGCTTCGATACCTCGTTATCTTTAATGGTTAAAATTGCTGTAGCTTGCTCACCCAAAGATGCTTCCCCTGTAGGGTTACTTAGTGTTAAAATGACTGTTTTATCACCTTCAAAAATTGGATTATAAATGATTGGGATCTGGAAAGACTGACTCTTTACTCCATCATCGAAACTCAAAGTTCCGCTCACAGCGGTATAATCCAATCCGTCTTTGGCAGTACCGTCACTGGTACTATAATCGACGGTCACTAATCCATAGCTACCCTCAGTACGGGTTACCTCAATAGATATACTGCCTGCATCTTCTTTTACGCTATAGGTGGGCGAGCTGAACTGTAATTGACCAGGCTTAGGTTTGCCCGTAAAGCTTCCAGCCTTGAATAATACATTGGAATCTAACGATGCATCCCCTACATCAGCAATAGCCAATTTAATATGGTTGACCTCATTGGCTTTTACTTCGGCCTTTACTTCAAGGACTACAGTAAGACCATCCATCTCAGTGTTTATTTCGCCGCCACCATCATCTAAATCATTGTTTCTAAAATACTCAGAGTTTTGGGCATTTTCACCATAAGGTTTGCCCCCATTTACGTTGTTGATGGAAACCGGGATATCTGTACCAGGAAGTAAAGCGACATTTTTTCCGTTTAGGAAAAAACCAAATACATCGTTATATGAGCTATTGGTGTATTCATTATACTCATCAGATGCAAAAACATACTGAAAAGCAAGGGTATCGGTTTCAGGAATAAAATCGAACTCTAATACTGTGGCATCCTGGGTTTTCCCAGATATTAGAGTATTTAGATCAGAATCCCCTGGCAAGTCATTGTCTTCAGTAATATCATCTTCAATATTTGGCCCCACCACATTATGAACTGAGCCACTGCTAAGAATAATACCCTCCTCAAAACCTATGATGCTTGCACCACCACTGAAAGTTCCGGCTGAATTTGAAGTACCTTTGAAACTTATGTTACTAACTTCTACACCCTCACCTAAGAGTTTGGCTACTAAGTCTTCTGGACTAGTCATATTAGAAACCGTTAATCCCCCACCAGACGCCATACTGAGTAAGTTAAATTTCCCAATTTTACTTCCCCTTTGTTCTTCTAATGGGAGTTCCTCCGGTTTCAGTTCTTCCTCGGGATTTTCTAACTCTTCAGGATCTACTGGCTCCTCAGGGTCTACCGACTCCTCAGGATCTACCGGCTCCTCAGGGTCTACCGGCTCCTCAGGATCTACCGGCTCCTCAGGGTCTGCCGGCTCCTCAGGGTCCATCGGCTCCTCAGGATCCATCGGCTCCTCAGGGTCCATCGGCTCCTCAGGATCCATCGGCTCCTCAGGGTCTACCGGCTCCTCAGGGTCT
>JAAZJU010000205.1 GCA_012800195.1 Clostridia bacterium | reverse complement strand
TAATAGAAAGCTATCTAATACCTCATATTTCCGGGATTAAGATCCTACCAGCTCCCTTAAGACCGGAGCTTGCGGAGTTGATTACTCCAGATCATATTCTAGAAATTTTAGCTATTCTGAGACGTCATTATGATTATGTGATTATTGATACTCCACCCTTTTTCTTAGATACCAACTTAAGTGCCTTGGATATGTCTAGTCAGGTTCTCTTAGTTATGACCCTAGATGTACCCACAGTTAAAAATATGAAGCTCAGCCTAGAGCTCTTGGATTCTTTACATCATAAGGGCAAGGCTAAATTGATTTTAAATAGGGCTTCGGAGGATTTGGGCTTAAATGCTAATGATGTGGAAAACTCCTTAGATTTCATTATTGCTGGGCAAGTTCCCAGTGATGGGAAAATGGTAGTGACCTCAGTCAACAAGGGCATACCCTTTGTGCTTAGTCATCCCAATGCCCGGGTTAGTGCAGCAGTAGATAAGATTACAGATTTAGTGATTAAGGATACAGGCTATCAAAAAGATTTACAGGAAAAGAGAAATAAAAAATCTTTAATTGGTCGGTTCTTGGGTTAGGAGGGTGAATAAATGTCTTTATTGAAACGACTAGAGCAACCAACTGGTTTAAATAATAGCCCTGCCCCAGAGACTAAAAACATTGTTGAAGAACCCAAGGAAAAATACAGGGAATTAAAAATAAATATTCATAGAGAAATAATTGAAACAATTGAGAAAGATACCAAGGAAAAGAGCCTTTCTGAGTATGAACTAGCCCGAAAGGTGGAGGAACTAGTATCTAAGATCCTGGACCGGGATGCAGGTTTCCTCCCCTATTCTGAACGCCAAATGATTGCTACAGAAATGCTAGATGAGGTAATTGGCTTTGGACCTATTGAAAATTTAATCCGAGATGAAACGGTTTCGGAGATTATGGTTAATGGTCCCAAACAGGTTTATGTAGAAAAAAACGGCAAAATTGTCTTAACTGATGTGGTTTTTCGAGATAATAACCATGTAATGCATGTTATTGAGAAAATAGTGGCTCCCTTAGGGAGAAGAATAGATGAAAGTATGCCTATGGTGGATGCACGCTTACCAGATGGTTCCCGAGTTAATGCCATAATTCCCCCTTTATCTTTGAAGGGACCCGTTATTACCATCAGGAAATTTGCCAAGGATCCTTTGAAAATTACTGACCTCATTCGTTTTGGTACCTTGACCCCATCTGTCGCTAAATTCCTAGAGGCTTGTGTAAAAGCTCGTCTGAATATTGTTATCTCTGGGGGTACGGGAAGTGGTAAAACTACCACCCTTAATGTTTTATCTTCCTTTATCCCCAATGACGAGCGGATAGTTACTATTGAGGATGCGGCTGAACTACAACTTCGCCAGGATCATGTCATACCTTTGGAGACTAGGCCCCCTAATATTGAGGGTAAAGGGGCTATTACTATGCGAGACCTAGTGAGAAACTCTCTGAGGATGCGTCCAGAGAGGATAGTGGTAGGGGAGGTCAGGTCTGGAGAGGCCTTAGATATGCTCCAAGCTATGAATACGGGACATGATGGTTCCTTAACCACAGGGCACGCTAATAGTCCCCGGGATATGTTAGCCCGCTTAGAAACCATGGTCCTTATGGCGGGAATGGATTTACCCGTACGAGCTATTCGGGAACAAATTGCCTCGGCCATTGACTTAATAGTCCAACAAAACCGCTTACGAGATGGCAGTAGAAGAGTGACTCATATTACAGAAGTAATTGGTATGGAAGGGGATATTATCGTCCTTCAAGATATATTTAGATTTGAACAAAAGGGTGTAGATGATCGAGGAAGAATTATTGGTGAGCATCAAGCTACAGGGATTATTCCTAAGTTCCTAAGTCAAATTGAGGCAGAAGGCATTAAGCTAGGACCAGATGTGTTTGCAGGGAGATAAATGTAGAAGTGGGCAAGTTGTACTCGTTATTCCGCGATCTCGTGGGCGCGCGGGCGCGTAAAACAGTGAAACAGCATTACGTCTTATACGTCTATCTACAAGGTCAGCATGTAAGCTTAAATGCTGACATTCGGGTTAGCCTGATAGCTGTAATACTGACATGCAGATTAACTTGTGAGCAGTAAAGCTGACTTGCAGGTTAGCTTATAAGTCGTAATGTCGCCATGCGGAATATCCCATTAGCTGTAGAACCGTAGCACTGTAGAACTGGTCTTTAAGCGGGGGGATTTTATGGAATTTGTTATAGCCATCTTGGCCTTTATTTCCGGGATGTCCTTTATCATGGGGGCATATTATATTCTTACAGCTCCAAAAAATATGGTTCTAGCTAGGCTAGAAAGATTTACCCAGAGTAGGACCTCTTTTAGCAATGCTGAAGATAAGGAAGGTAATAAGGAGAAATTTAAGCTTAAGAATATATTAACTTTATTGGGCAGGGCTTTTGCCACTAGAGGATTTACCAAGAAAATAGAACAAGAGCTATTAAAGGCCGATTATCCTATTCGGGCGGAGGAATTCTTAGTCTTTAATATCATCATGGCCTTAACTGGAGCTTTTGTTGGGTTTACCATAGGGAGGATAGGGCCTGCTTTGGTTTTCGGTCTTATCGGTGCCTTATTTCCTATTCTGGTGGTGAAAAAGAAAAAGAAGCAGCGTTTTGAAAGTCTAAACAATGAAATTGGAGATTGCCTCACGGTGATGTCTAACTCTCTCCGGGCTGGATATAGTTTTCATCAAGCTATGGATTTGGTAGCTAAGGAAATGACAGGGCCCCTGGCTAAAGAATTTAAAAAGACCCTAAGGGAAATTAGTTTGGGTGTCCCTACGGAACAGGCTTTACTTAACTTAACCGGGAGAGTGGAAAGTGATGACTTAGATTTAATGATTTCCGCAGTGTTGATTCAACGACAGGTTGGAGGCAATTTAGCGGAGGTTTTAGATAATATCTCTCACACTTTAAGGGAGCGGATTAGAATTAAAGGAGAAATCAAGACATTGACTGCTCAGGGTCGGATTTCTGGCCTGATTATCGGGCTTTTGCCCCCTATTCTTTTTGCTATTCTAATGGTGATTAACCCTGGCTATGTAGGGATCCTTATTCAGACTCCAATTGGGATAATGCTCTTAATGGCTGGGGTAGTCTCAGAAATAATCGGAGTAATGTTTATTAAGAAGATAGTGGATATTGAGGTCTAAAAATGGGCGAGCAGATTAGTGGAAAAGTGTGTAAATGTGTTAGTGGGTGAGTGGGCGGAAAAAATAGTGAAATAGTGATAAACAAGCTGTCGTTCTGAGCGTGAGCGAAGAATCTGGTTTAATTATAGATACTTCATTTCACTCTGTTCAATTCAGAATGACAAAGGCGCTGTCATCTGAGGGAAGTATACGGTCGGATCTTGATTTGAGGTTTGGAGGTGGTATTTTGCTTTATTTAATACTGACCATGGGCTTTTTAGCGGGGGTATTATTTATTTATGGTAGCTATTATATTTTAGCCGCTGATAGGCTAGCGCTAGAGGCTAGGCTTGCTCAGCTTACTTCCAGTAGTAAGGATAAGGATCTAGAAATAGATGAGGAACTCTCCAAGCCCTTTATGGATCGGATTATCAAGCCTGCCTTGAACTGGCTAGCTAATATCACTAAAAGGGTAACTCCAGCAAGAAAAAAGGAAGGTTTAGAAAAGGCCCTGGTCTTAGCTGGTAGTCCCGGTAATCTTAGTGCCAATGAATTTCAAGCCCTCCATTATGCCCTAGCAATTTTGTTAGGGATTGTTGGGTTTATTTTTGCCAGTATCAGTAAAAGTGAATTAGTTATGAAATTCTTCTTTACCTTGGGGGGAGTATTTTTTGGCTATGTGCTAGTAAAAATGTATCTTCAAATAAGAACTAAAAATAGGCAAGAGGAAATAAGCAGGGAATTACCCGATGTATTGGATCTTCTAAATGTTAGTGTTGAGGCAGGCTTGGGCTTTGATGCTGCCTTACAAAGGGTTGTGCAAAAGACCTCTGGCCCCATCTCCAAAGAGTTTTCCAAGACTTTACAGGAAATCAAAATGGGTAAACAAAGAAGGGAAGCCCTTAAGGATTTAGCCCTGAGAACAGGGGTTAATGATTTAAATACCTTTATCAGTGCCGTAATTCAAGCGGATCAATTGGGGGTAAGTATAGGTAATGTTTTAAGGATCCAGTCGGAACAGATGCGTCTTTTAAGAAGGCAGCGGGTAGAAGAAAAGGCCATGAAAGCCCCAATCAAAATGCTTTTACCCATGGTGCTTTTTATCTTTCCTACTATCTTTATAGTTCTATTAGGCCCAGCAGTTATTCAGATGATGGAACATTTAATGTAAAAGAGTTTTTCCATTTGCAGGAAAAAACCTATAAGGATAGAATAGGGCAAGTGGGAAGTGATGAAGCATGAAATATGTTCAGGTGGTCAACACCAAAAATAATACAGTTTTAGCTGATAAGGTGGGGGTAGCTGATACCTTCCTCTTACGGTTAAAAGGACTTCTAGGGAGAAAGTCTTTAGAAGCTGGGGAAGGCCTTGTATTATATCCTTGTAGCTCTATCCACTGTTATGGAATGAAATTTGCCATTGATGCTATATTTTTAGATGAAAACAAGAAGGTTCTAGCCCTTTATTCTTGGCTAGAGCCAGGTCAAACTGCCAAGGTGCCCAGAGCTAAATATGTCTTGGAGCTAGGGGCGGGAAGTGCTTGTTTTGATGTAGAAATAGGAGATATATTGGAGTTCTAAGTCTATGCTTTTGGGAGCATAGGCTTTTTTTGTTATACTATATATAATATGTGCGCATATTTGTGCACAAATATGGGTAAAATATACTAAAAGATGAGTGTGTAAGTGGGTAAGTGGGTAAGAATTATGACTATATGGTCTAGCTTATTGATCAGTGCCACGATGCAAGTGAATATTCCTGGATGTGCCGCTGTGACATAGAAAAATCTAACAAGTAAATTTACCTGGTCAGATATTTCTAACCAGAGAGATTACCTGTCAGATGCTTCTAACAAGCAAGATTCCTTGTCAGACATGTCTCGGTTTTCGGT
>JAAZJU010000204.1 GCA_012800195.1 Clostridia bacterium | reverse complement strand
TCCCTATCATCGTGACACTAGCTAGTCGGCTAGACCATAAAGTCAAAGAAGGTGTTATTTCTATGAAACATAAAGTTATTGCTTTACCTAAATTAAATCTACTTTCTCCAACAATGGAATCCACAGCCCTTAAATTGATGGAAGAAACGGGAGAATTAGCTCAAGCTATTGGTAAATTTAGAGGGCTAAGCGGTGAAACTATGACCTTAGAAGAAAAGGAAGTCATGGAAATGGTAACAAGGGAGCTTTTAGATGTGGCCCAGACTGCTGTATCCATGATGTATGTGTTAGAGGAAGAATATAAAGTTGATATTGGTGTAATGCTAGAGGAACATATTCAAAAGTTAATAGATAAAGGCTACCTTCGTTATTAAGCAAATCTGCACGATAGTGTGACAGCTTATTAGTAATTCTGCATGACAGTGTGTAGTCTTGCAAGCTATTCTGAATGACAGTGCGTAAGTGTGAAAGTTTATTCGAAACATCTCATGCTGACCAACCATCTAAACCCTTAAGTAGGTTTTTTCTTACACACTGACCCAAAGAATAACCTCAAAGCCGTCACACTAACCCACTTACACACTAATCAAGCCAGGGGGTGAAAAATTGAAGAAAAAATACAAGATCATGACTATCTTTGGTACTAGACCCGAGGCCATCAAAATGGCACCCTTGGTCAAAGCAATTGAACAAGAAGAATGCTTTGAAAGCCGAGTTGTGGTAACGGCTCAACATAGAGAAATGCTAGATCAGGTTTTAAACCTATTTAATATTACTCCCCACCATGACTTAAACATTATGGTCCAGGGGCAAACCCTCTATGATATAACCTGTCGCGGTTTAAAAGGTTTAGAAAATGTATTATCTTTTGAAAAACCAGATATGGTTTTGGTGCACGGCGATACTACCACTACCTTAGCAGGGGCTCTGGCTGCCTACTATCAGCAAATCCCAGTAGGTCATGTAGAGGCAGGACTTCGTTCAGGCAATAAATATTCCCCCTTTCCCGAAGAAATGAATAGAAAGCTTACTAGTGGGATAGCTTCAATCCATTTTGCCCCTACTACCCAAGGTTTCAAAAACCTTATCAATGAGGGAGTGGAGGAGAAAGATATTTTTATTACGGGCAATACAGTAATCGATGCTCTCTTAGAAACGGTAAAACCTAGCTACCAATTTGCTGATCCCACTTTGGCCCGAGTTCCTTTTAATGAAAAAAAGGTATTGCTGGTAACAGCCCATCGAAGGGAAAATCTAGGGAAGCCTATGGAAAATATCTTTAGTGCTTTGGCTGAACTGCATAATAATTTCCAAGACATCGAAATTATTTTCCCAGTTCACAAAAACCCCAGGGTTAGGGAAATAGCTTCCAAATATCTTGGATCCTTGGATAGGGCCCATTTAATTGAGCCTTTAGATTATGAACCCTTTGCTAATCTTATGAATAAATGCCATTTTATTCTTACGGATTCTGGTGGTTTACAGGAAGAGGCGCCAGCTTTAGGAAAACCAGTGTTGGTTTTAAGGGAAAATACGGAGCGTCCTGAAGCTGTAGAAGCAGGTACGGTGGACTTAGTAGGCACCAATTCTTGGGAAATAGTTAAAAAGTCAAAAAAACTATTAACGGATAATAAATTTTATGATAGAATGTCTCAGGCAGTTAATCCTTATGGAGATGGTCAAGCCTCTAGTAGAATAATTGATAGTCTTAAATATTATTTTAAACTTTTAGAGACAAGACCTAAAGAATGGGATAAATAGCATAGTTTTATAATAAAAACATAAAAATAATAAAAAAAGTATGTTTATAATAAAGGAATTCGCTAAAAAAGATAGAATACTTATTACGGCTTTGGATTTCTGATTTTTTAAGGGCAGATAATATGAAATTTATATATTTTGGAATTTCCTTTGGGATTACCATGGCTGTCAGTCTATATGTATGTTATAAAGCTGGTACCTGGTTGGACCAAAGATTTGTAACAGAACCAATATTTAGCATCCTTGGCATTTTAGTTGGAGTAATACTATCTTTTAAAAGTTTGGTAGATAGACTTAATCTAATAGACAAGATGGATAAAAAGAAAAAGAAGCAGTAAATTATGTGAATAAAATTGCAATCAAAAGGTGGAAACTGATGCTTGAGGATATTTTACTAGGGTTTGTACTAGGTTTCTTAGTGAGTGGTATTGGTTATTATCTAGTCCAACGGCCTCTAAAGGAAGTTGGACAAATACCAATGAAAAAAATTAAGCAAAAGATTATTAATAGATATTTCATAAGAAACTTTGCAATCTTAGCTTTTTTGTTTGTACTCTTTAAGACAACCGACACAGTCACTTTGGTAGCGGCTGCTGCTGGTTTAACAATGACGAGGTTTTTATTGATAGCTAAGGACCGTCTTGGGAAAGGGGTGAACTAGTTGTTAGATATTGCTTTAGCAGGCTCCTTCG
>JAAZJU010000203.1 GCA_012800195.1 Clostridia bacterium | reverse complement strand
TCTAGAAAGCAGATTTGAAAATCTAGAAAGCAGATTTGACAAATTTGAACAAAGATTTGATAAGTTTGAACAGAGAGTAGAAGAGAGACTAGATATTATTGAAGGTAGATTGGATGAACATTATCAAATACTAATGGCTTTAGAACATAGGAGCGAAGAAGATTCTGCCCACATAGCATCCCTTTCCGAAAATATGAATTATATAAAGAAAGATATAGCTACTATTAATAAGCGACTAGATCATCATCTCCACAGAATTGCCAAAAATGAAGAAGAAATAGCACTCTTAAAAGCCTCTAATAATTAAATAGAATGAAATTTGACCTTCCCATTATTATTGGAAGGTTTAATTTTTCCCCTAAACTTTTTCCCATCTTAACCGATATAAAGACAGAGGATAGCATGTGCAAGGGGGTGTTTTTCTCGCCCACTTGCCACTCGCTCACTAGTAAGCTGACTCAAAAGATAAAAGAGAAAAGGGGTTTCATATGTTACGAGGATTATATACAGCAGCCAGTGGCCTCTTGGCCAATCAAAGAAGAAATGATGTAGTGGCTAATAACATAGCTAATGTCAATACAGCAGGTTTTAAAAAGGAAGAAACCGTAGCTAAATCTTTTCAAGAAACCTTAATTCAGCAAATAAACTATGAAAAAGTTAAGGAAGCAGGAGCCCCCATAGGCAAATTAGGTAAAGGGGTTATGATTGATGAAATAAGCACTGATTATAGTGCAGGGGATCTAGTTAACACTGACAATCCCTTGGATATAGCTATAGTAGGTAATGGTTACCTAACAGTATTAGATAGTGAAACCGGCAGAGAGTTTTATACCAGAGATGGTAGTCTAACCATTAACCCCCAAGGTCAACTCATAACTCAATCAGGACATCAAGTCTTAGGTACCAATGGACCTATAAATATAACAGGCAATTTAATAGAAATAACCGAGGGTGGACAAGTACTAGTAGACGGTAACGATGCTGGGACCTTGCAGATAGTAGATATCAGCAATATCAAGAAATATGGACATAATCTTTTTACTGGAGATAATCCAAGCCCTACGGTTGCCCAAGTTAAACAAGGCTTTTTAGAGTCATCCAATGTTAATGCCGTAGAAGAAATGGTTAAAATGATTAATATCATGCGCTCTTATGAGACCAGCCAAAAGGTGGTCCAAGCGTATGATAATACCTTAGAAAAAGCCAACGAAATCGGAAGAGTATAGACTTATAAGCTAGTCCATTCTGTCAGTGTGATAACTCATTAGCTAATCTGCACGACAGTGTGATAGTGGGATGACTTATAGGATATTCTGTATGGCAGTGAGTAAGATTTTAGTCATTCAGGATGACAATAAATGTATCTTACACACTTACACACTGACCCAAGGAGTCACCCGAAAGCCGTCACACTAACCCACTGACCTATAAAATAGCGGAGGAGAGAAAAAACATGATTCGTTCATTATATTCAGCTAGCTCAGGGATGAAAGCCCAACAATTTCAATTAGATACCATCGCTAATAACTTAGCCAATGTAAATACTACTGGTTTTAAGAAAAACAGAGTAGACTTTCAAGATTTGCTTTACCAACAATTAAGAGTTCCTACAGAACAAAAGCCCACGGGTATGGATGTAGGCACAGGAGTTAGAGTTTCGGCTACCTTAGGGGACTTTCAACAGGGAATATTACAGGAGACTGGTAATGATTTAGATGTAGCTATTGAAGGCCGAGGTTTTTTTCAAGTAGAGTTGCCCAATGGAAATACGGGCTATACCAGAAATGGTGCCTTCCGTCAGGACCAAGAGGGCTACATAGTTAATTCCGATGGCTATAGAGTGTTAGATGATGGGGGATCCCCTATCCAAATATCCCCTGAAGCTAGGGAAATCCAAATAGATGAAATGGGCGAGGTATTTGCTCTTCTAGAAGATGGAAATCTTGAAGGAGTAGGTACCATAGGCCTAGTAAGTTTTGTTAATCCTGCAGGTCTAGAGAAACTAGGAGGAAGTATCTATCTACCTACTACAGCCTCTGGTGACCCTCAAGAGGGAACAGCAGGTACTGATGGTTTTGGCCTAATTAGACAAAGATTTGTTGAAGGGTCCAATGTCCAGATCGTAGAAGAAATGGTTAAAATGATAACTGCCCAAAGAGCCTATGAGATAAACTCCAAAATGATCCAAACTACCGATGAAATCATGGGTTTAACCAATAATCTCAAAAGGTAATTTAAAGTAAGAAGAGGGTGTCAAAATGCGAATAGATACCAATATTAACAATTCTCCAGGGCTCATAAAGCTAGAGCAACAAAAAGTTGGAGAACAAAAGTTTCAGGATATTTTAAAAGAAGCCCAAAAGGAACAGGATGATCAAAAGCTAAAAGAAGCCTGCAGGCAGTTGGAAAGTATCTTTGTCCACCAAATGCTGTCTCAAATGCGTAACTCCATTCCCAGTGATGGCTATCTCCAGCCCAATCATGGGGAAAAGATATTCCAAGATATGTTGGACCAAGAGTATGCCCAGAAAATTTCCCAAGCAGGGGGAATTGGGATAGCTGATATGATATATCGTCAATTAACCAATAAATAATCGCTATGCTCGTCATTGTGAGCCCAGCGAAGCAATCTTTTTACGAGCATCATATAAAAAGTAATTCTCTCCCAAGCAGTCATAATAATGACTGCTTTTTTCCTTTTCTGGCAATACTAAACATTAAAACAGATTATTTCTTACACACTTACGCACTAACACACTTACACACTATTAACGAGGAGGAGTTACTATGTCTCGTAAAAGCTTGACCCTCATAGTTGGGATGTCTTTAGCCTTAGTTTTTATTACCACTCAAACCCTAATTCTAACTAGTTTTAGTAACAACCAAAGAAATGAAGAGAAGCTTCAGGAACTAGAGCTGGGATTAGAGGTGTCCCAAGAAGAGACTTTAGTCGAAGGTCAAATATTACCAGAAGAATCAACACTAGAAGAGCAACCAGAGGATGATGATAATGAAGAAAATCAGCCTATAGAAGTGGAAGAGTCAAATAACAAATCCGAACCAGAGAAGCCAGTTACAAAGCCTAGTAATAGTACACCAACTATAGTTAGAGAAGATAAGAGATTAAATAGTGAAACTGCAAACACCAATATTCTCTGCCTAGGAATAGCCGATGAAAAACTAGAAATGATCTCTATCTATTCTATTAATAAAGATAACAAGAAATCAGCAGGGATATTCCTGCCTACTAGGATCTCCCTAAGAATAAACGGAGAGCTACTCAGTCTAAGGGATATCTATAATAAATATGGTGTTTTAACCCTCAAAAAAGCCATAAGTCAAAGTATGCTGGTAGATATTCCTTACCATATGGTGGCCGACAAAAATGGCTTAATTGAATTAAGCGAATTAATAGGGCCCTTATATGTGGAAAACGAAGAGATAGATATTCCAAATCTTTTTGTTCGACCCACTAGTGAAAAGGATGATGCTATCCTGCAATCTTTAGCTAATGAGGTCACCAAACCCAAGATGGTCTTGCAATTACCTAAGCTAATCAAAATATTTATTAATAATGTCCAGTCGGATATTGGCATTAGCGGCTTATGGGAGCTTTATCAAGTATTTAGTAAGCTTGATCATTCTGAGTTAAGCAAAATAGTTCTCTGGGGCAAAAAGGTCCAGATGAGTGGAAGAGACTATTGGTTCATCGCCCCCTACGACTGGCACAATGTAGTCTATGAAATGACATCCTAGAAATAGGCCTAGCTTTCTTGATGTGTCACGATGAAAGCGAACATACTTGGATGTGTGACGATGAAAGTGAATATTCCGGGATGTGTCACCGTGACATATTAATTAGAAAATCTAACAGGTAATTTCATTTGTAAGATAAATCTAACAAGTAAATTTAGCAGTCAGACAGGTCTAACAGAAAGTTCTGCTTGTTAGGAGATTCTAGTTTTCCCGTATAACTGCTCGAACTGTAGAACCGTAGAACTGATATTTTCCGTAGAACTGTTAGAACTGTAGCACTGTAGAACTTACAAAATTAAAAGCCCTGGACCTAGTGGTCCAGAGCTTTTAATTTTGCAGTAGTTGTATATTATTCTTCCTAAACTTACCTGCCTTGGGCATTTTGCTCTTAGGCTCATATCTTTCGATTTCATCATCAATATCAGCAATTCTAGTTAAAATAGATCCCTTTAGCCTGGGATTGGCTGTCCGCCAAGCATCAATTAATTTGCTGCGTTCTTCCTTTAATTTCGCTAATTTAGCCTCGTTCATTTTTACATACACCATCCTTAATATCTTTCTCTATATTTTTCTAATTGCACCTTGTGCGAACTTTCACTTTTCACCTGCTATTGTCTATAATAACCCAAACTTCTCATTAATGCCAGTAGAATTTTCAAAAAATTATAGAATAATTAATTAAATTCGTGGTATATCTTACCAGGAGATAATATAGTGCCTCTAACCAGCAAGCTCATCTTTTCAATCGCACGGTGGCACGGTGGCACGATTTTTTCCCCCAGGCAGGATTGTGATTAAGATTTATCGAAACAATTGGTAGCATGATAACAAAATTTATAAAATGAGGTAGAACTATGACTAATTGGAAAACAAAGCTTATCCTTTGTATCACCTTAATATTTAGTATATCAATAGCCAATCCCTTCCCCGTACAGGGGCAAGATAATATTAATCACTGGGCCCAAGTAGACTTATGGGAGCTAGGAGCTCGTGGGATTATAGATCCTGAAAGTGAACCCGAGGAATATCTAACTAGGGCAAAATTTACCGCCATGCTGGTTAAGTCCTTGGGACTAGAATTAGAAGCTCTGCGCTTAGAGGGTATACCTTCCACTTTTATTGATGTTCCCAATAATCATCCTCAGAAGGGTTATATAAATTTAGCCTTAGAAAGAGGTCTGGTAGGAGGCTATTCTGCGGAAATCTTTAGACCCAATGAAGAACTTCGAAGAGACCAAATGATTGTCCTTTTATTAAGATTAATGGGGGTAGAGGATTTAAAGGCTGAAGAAAAGTATTTAACTTTTACCGATGCCAAATACATTCCCGAATATGCCCGTCCCTCCATTAGTCAAGGGGTAAAAATGGGCTTAGTAGCAGGTTATACGGATAAAACCTTTCGCCCAGCTGAAAAGGTTACTCTAGCCGAAGGATCCGCCTTCATTAATCGCTGGTTAGAATTAATGGGAGATCGCTACGACTATACTGGAACCTTCCAAGGAACGAAAAACCAAGGGGGATTTCTTGAGCTAGCTATAGGCGATAGTCAAATCTCCTTTCCTGTCAATAGCGAAGTTCAGATAATAGTAGCCAAGGAAAAAGCCAATTGGAATGATTTAAAAATAGGTCAACAAGTTAGTCTTAAATTAAATTTTCAAGGGGAAGTAATTTTAGTTCAACAGAAAGATGTGGAGATAACAGAAATACCCTATAAATTAGAGGCCCGAAAATTACCCAGATTCAACACTCGTGAAGCCCTACCTCAGGTAGCTAATCTCTTTAATCCCAGAATGCCTCTAGACCCAGATAATATCCAACAGAGTATTAATACTGCCAAAGCTGAAATAAACATCCCATCTTTGGTTGCTACCACCAAATCTGATGGTCGAGGCCAGGTCATAGCCCTTATTGATACTGGGGTAGATCCTTCTCACCCTGATTTAGCAGTGACTACTGATGGCCGACCCAAGTTAGTGGAATGGGTGGACTTTACCTTGGAGGGCATAGTGGATATTTTCCCTGCCTCAGAGGTTAAAGATAAAACCCTATTTTTCCAAGGCCAAGAATATACCTTAGGAGATATACCTTCCAGAAGTAATAATTACCGCATGGGCTTGTTAAATCTTAACGATATCCTGCCCCTGGAATTAATAGATAAAACCAATCCGCGCCAAGTGGCAGTACTGGTTACCGATGCTACCACTCAGGGAATTTATGACACTGTATATGTAGATATCAATAATGACCAAAGCTTTGTCGAAGAGAAAGCTCTGACAATTTTTAAGAAGGATCAAAGCTATGTGAGCCTAGGCTATAAAGGAGCTTCCTTAGCTTTAGCTCTAGTGGACATTAGTCCCCAAGGAAACTATGTGCAGTTTGCTAATGATATTTCTGGTCATGGTACCCATGTAGCAGGCATAATCGGAGCCAATGGAGCTTTACAGGGGGTAGCCCCTGGAGCCCAAATCATGGTTTTAAAGGCTGTAGATCGGGATGGTTATGCTAATCCCGAGAACATTGCGGAAGCCATTAGATACGCAGCCATTCATGGGGCCGATATAATTAATATCAGCCTAGGCCAATATCAAGAATCAGCCCCAGGTCAAAGCGACCTAGCCAAATTGGTAAATGAAGTTATTGAAAAATATAATGTTTTAGTAGTCTCAGCTGCTGGGAATGTTGGTCCAGGCATTAACACCGTAGCTTCTCCAGCCGATGCTGATGGAGCTATTAGTGTAGGTGCCTTTGTTTCCCCCAGAATGTGGCAGGTAGACTTTGATTATCGGGTGCCCAAGGATAGCCTCTACTACTTTAGTTCAGTAGG
>JAAZJU010000202.1 GCA_012800195.1 Clostridia bacterium | reverse complement strand
TGTTGATAAACCTGCTAATAGGGTTAAACCAAAAGCAAAAAGAAATTCATTCAAACTTATCTCCATACTTTTTCTCCTTTTATTTAGTTTATCTTAGTAGCGTTACAAATAGTCCTGAAAGTAGGGGTTAAGTGCAATCATTGTATACTTACCCTACCTTATTCTTTAAATAACATTATAAACAAGAAATGCGCACATTTAATAATAAAAACTACCAATTGAGGGGGTAAAAACTCGGTTGGTAGTTAGCTTATTTCATTAAGAAAAAATTTTTAGTTCACAACTGGTAATTTCAGTAAGTATTTCTCGTATTCGGGCTTCATCAACAACATTGGTCAAGAACTGTAAATAATCCCCAGCCAAAATCATTGTATCTCCCCTAGGAATAATGTCCTGCTTTGCTCGTTTAATTGCAATTAGTAAGCAATTTTTAGGAAAATCTATATCTTTTAAATATTTTTTCTCTGCCAAAGAACCATGATGAACGAGCACTTCCACTATAACCTTATCACTTTTCTCCTGTTCATCTTTTCCAGCTTTTCTATCTCTAATTAAATTTGATAAAAGGGATTCATAAATAGGGACACTTTTTAATAGATCTGCAACCACATAGGAGGTAATGGACACAACTGTTAAGGGCAATAAGTGGGTAAAGGAACCTGTCATTTCCACCAATAAAAGAATCCCTGTAATAGGTGCCCTCACAATCGCTGTAAAATAACCAGCCATAGCCAGAACTATAAAGCTAGTAAAAAGGCTGGAATCATATCCTATATAATTAATGACAAGATGTCCAAATATGCCACCAATAACAGCGCCAAGCATTAATAAGGGGAAAAATATACCCCCTGGAGCCCCAGAGCCAAAGCTAAGCATAGAAAAAACAAATTTAACAACAAATAGTATTATTAAGAAGGTTAAGCTGGTAGATAAATTTAATTCCTCGATAATAAGATGACCACTACCTAAAGCTATGGGGAAAGTTAAACCTATAATACCTGCTAGAATGAAGGGAACTACTAGTCTAGTTTTAAGGCTGAGCCATTTGACCTTTTTATAAAACCTTTGGGTGCTTATTAATAGGTAGTTATAGAAAGCACCAGCAGCCCCTAAGACAGCCCCCAAGACAAAGAGGAGCCAGTATTCCTGGAGTGGTATAATACTCAGCACACCAAACTGAAAAACAGGACTTAAACCAAAAAATATTTTAGAAATAAAATCAGCAACTACAGCTGCTAGCAATGTGGATAGCAATATAACTGGTGAAATATATTTAAATATTTCCTCCATAGCAAACATGGCTCCAGACAAAGGGGCATTAAAGGCTGCGGCTAAACCAGCACTGGCACCACTGGCAATTAACACCTTTTGTTCTGTTCTCGACAAGGCTAATTTTTCTCCCACACCTTCTGCAACACAAGCCCCTAACTGGATTGATGGTCCTTCTCTCCCTAAAGAAAGACCAGCTAGCGTGGCAAGAGCACCACCGAAAAATTTGGCCACTAAGGTGCTAAACCAATTGTTTTTTAAGTAGCCCATTATTATCCCTTTGACCTGGGGGATACCACTACCACTGATCATACCGTACTTAGATACTAGATTACCGACTAAAATTCCACAAGCTCCTAAGAGTATAAACAAAAGGGGAACCCATATTAAATGGTTCAATGCTTCCTCATATATTCGAAAAGATAGTTCGCCTGCTTCTATTAAAATAAAACGATAACCACTAACAACGATGCCAGTTAAAAGACCAATCAAGATGCTTTTTAATAAAATAGGTGTTTTTTTAGTATAAGCATTTATCGCTTCCTCATAATTATTTGATTTTATCAATGCTGCCACTCCCTGTATGCAATAATTATGTTTAATCTTTTACCCATATTATTTATTATATCAAATATCCCGACAATTCATATCGGAATGCCATAGAATTAACGGTTTGTAAATATTTTTGATGATTTATAATCTATACAATATAATATAGCTATAAATTGCAATCATTTTATATTAAGATTATAAAAATACATTGAATTAATGCATAGGAGGATAAATATGCCAAATTTTGCTAAAAGGATGGGTGCTATCTCTGGTGATGTGGTTGATAGTATCCTTAAGTATTCAGCAGATCCAGAGATTCTTTGCTTTAGTCTAGGCAGTCCGGCTAAAGAGCTTTTGCCTATTGGAGAGATTAAGACCATTATAAATAAAATTTTAGAAGAGGATGGTACTAGAGTGCTTTCCTATGGACTTACCGAAGGATGGTTGCCTCTAAGGAAAGCTTATTTAGAACATTTAGTTCACCCCAAAGGAGTAAAAGCTGATCTTAATAATGTTATTATTACTACTGGCTCCACCCAAGCCATTGAGCTATTTGCGGAAATATTTCTAGATGAGGGGAATACAGTCCTTGTGGAAGCCCCAACCTTCTTTGCGACCCTAGGGGTTTTTGACAAATTTGGAGCTCAATCAATTCCAGTGGCCACTGATGACCAGGGGCTAATTATTGAAGACTTAGAAGCCAAGATTAAAGAGCATAGACCCAAAATTCTTTATACTATTCCTACCTTTCAAAATCCAACAGGTAACACCATACCTCTGGA
>JAAZJU010000201.1 GCA_012800195.1 Clostridia bacterium | reverse complement strand
TCTTTAAAAATCAAGGAAACTTTACATAGCGAAAAAAGCCCGTTTCAAACTTTAGATGTAGTAGATACCTATGAGTTTGGCAGAATGCTACTTTTAGATGGAATTATTATGACTACTATCAAGGATGAATTTGTTTATCATGAAATGATTACTCTACCAGCACTTAATACCCATCCTAATCCTAAGAATGTTTTAGTAATAGGTGGTGGTGATGGAGGAGCTATTCGAGAAATAGTTAAGCACCCTAAAGTGGAAAAAGCAACACTTTGTGAGATCGATGGACGAGTTATTGAAGTTAGTAAAAAATATTTGCCAGAAATAGCAGGTTCCTTAGATCATCCTAAAGTTACTATCCTAGTGGATGATGGGATTAAGCATATCAAAGAAAACAGAAACAAATATGATGTAATCTGTGTAGACTCCACAGATCCAATTGGACCTGCTGTAGGTTTATTTGCCAAGGAATTTTATCAGGGTGTTTATGATGCCTTAAAAGGGGATGGCATCTTTGTGGCTCAAACGGAATCACCCTGGGTTAATGAAGACCTAGTCCCTAGAATCTTTAGGGATGTCCAGAGCATTTTCCCAATTACCAAACTTTACCTAGCCAATGTACCTACCTATCCTACAGGTATGTGGTCCTTTACCATGGGCTCCAAAAAATATGACCCACTTAAAATAGATAAGGACTCTATTGTGGCTATTAACACTAAATATTATAACCCAACAATTCATTTTAACGCCTTTGATTTACCTCCTTTTGTTCAAGACCTTTTAAGATAGGGGTGGAGCTAGTGCAGAAGTATTTAGAACGAAACACAGGCTTTATAGCCAGTACCGATAAATATGAACAAGCTGATAAGGTCCTAATTGGGGTACCTATGGACTTTACCGTTAGCTTTAGGCCAGGCACTAGAATGGGTCCCCAGAGTATTCGAACAGTTTCCTATGGTCTGGAGGAATATAGTTTTTACTCTAATAAAGACTTAAGGGATTTTGTCTTTTATGATGGAGGGAATATAGCTCTACCCTTTGGTAATGTAGAGAAAAGTATTGATCTCATCGAAAAGGTAGCCCAAAAGGTTTTAGAAGACAAGAAGTTCGCTATTTATTTAGGGGGAGAACATTTAATTAGTTGGCCTCTCATTAAAACTTATGCTGAAATGTTCCCCAATTTAGTAGTTTTGCATTTTGATGCTCATGCTGATCTGAGGGAATTTTACTGGGGTGAAGCCAATTCCCATGCCACAGTAATGAGAAAGGTCTGTGAAAGAATTGGGGGAGAAAATGTCTATCAATTTGGTATTAGATCTGGGGATAGGGCGGAATTTGAATATGGAAAGAAAAATACCCATATGTATGTGAATGAAATAATAGAGCCTTTAAGGGAAGTTGTAAAAAAAATAGGGGATAGACCTGTATATATAACCATAGATATAGATGTAGTTGATCCTGCCTATGCTCCTGGCACAGGAACACCTGAGCCAGGAGGATGTACCTCTAAGGAAATTATTGAGGCTGTGTTACTAATGAAAAATCTAAATATAGTGGGGATGGATCTGGTAGAGGTATCACCTCTTAATGATCCATCGGATAGAACCTCAATTTTAGCCGCTAAACTAGTTCGGGAAGCTATTTTAAACTATTAGTTAATAT
>JAAZJU010000029.1 GCA_012800195.1 Clostridia bacterium | reverse complement strand
GTTAAATGGGACAAATTAACTATTAAGGATAGGATGATGAGGAATGTCCCCAGTTTATACACAATTAATATTCTTGAAAGATTAAGGGAGCTCCAATATTTAGATAGGTCTTATTATCTAAAATATGATATCTTAAACCTATGCCAATATTAATTTTTTTACCAGCTACTAGTAAATAATCTGGACAGCTTTCTGTATAGCCACTATAGCTAATGAGACTATCCGTATTGATTCCTTCTACAAGAAGAGCATTTACACTTTGGAAAGCTGTATTAATTATTTGTTGCTTTTCTTCTTCATTTAAAAGGCCCTTAAAGGTACCAATTAAGGTTATTCCTAAATCTTTCTGGGAATAAGGACTTAATAGTTCTTGAACTCTGGAATAATACTTTTTCGAATATTGGTAATTTGAATCCAAGGTTATAATAGTTTCTAGATAGGTTTCTGATGGATAACTTTGCAGGGAAATTTCGATAAGAGCTGAATCTGTATCAAAGACTTGTTGATATTTAATAAAGTCGCCATATCTTTCCTTTGTTGGATTGAAAGGCATATTTAGTTTTTTAGTAATTGATTTAAATTCGTTTTCTAGTTGATTTTCATTTAAGGTTGTTAAATTTATTTTAGCCCAACCTTTAATAATTAATGCGCTTCTTTCGGCATTAGTGGCAGTAAAACTTTTAGTAACTATTTCATAATAATCCATTTTTACATGGTTTTGAAATAATGGAAATACTATTAAAAATAATACCCCATAAAAAGCAACTATTGAAGATCTTAATTTCACATTAACCAACTCCTTCAACTCACTACCTATAGAATTGACTAATAATTGGTATATTATTCAAAAAATATTAATTTTTTTAGGAGAAGATATCTATGAAGAAATCTGCAATTATTTTATTTCTAGCTCTTTTTATTTTAGTAGGTTGTGCACCTTTGGATTTTTTATCATCCCAGGATAATCAGGAGAGAATCGGGTTAATTCCCTTGGATAGTCGTCCCGCTAATACCCAATACCCAGAATTATTAGCTGAACTAGCTGGCCTAGATTTAGAAATACCTTATGAATACTTAGATAACTTCTTAATTCCAGCTAATCGGGATCAGCTCTGGCAATGGTTAAGCAATGAAACTACTGAATTTAACAGCTTAATTATTAATACTTCTGTCTTATTTAATGGTAGCCTAATTGAAACTCGCAACCCAGAAGCCTATAAGCTTGCGGAAGAACAGCTAGAACAATTTAGAAGCTTTTGTCTAGAGAATAAAGATAAGAATATTATTGTCATTAATGTGTTACCTCGTCTGTTACCTAGTCAATTTACTAATTTATGGCCCTATCAAAAGCCTCTCGTTGAATATGCCATTGCTTTGGACAAAGCTGATTTATCTGGGCAAGGAGATATTAGCTTACCTTCCGATGTGCCCGAAGAACTGGTCCAGGACTATTTAAGTATTTATACTAGGGCAGAGTTAATTGCCCATTCTTTAATAGAAATGGCCCAGGAAGGTTTAATTGATCATTTGTTATTTGGGCAGGATGACGCAGAAAAACATGGCTTATCCAATAGAATAGTAAGAAAAATT
>JAAZJU010000200.1 GCA_012800195.1 Clostridia bacterium | reverse complement strand
CTAACCAAGGAGTTTATATTGAGCCCTATGCTATTACAAAAATAGAAGACAGAAATGGTAATGTTCTTTATGAGCATAAAGTTCAAAAAAGAGTTGTTATGAGTCCAGAAACTGCTTACCTACTAAACAGTATGATGCAAACTGCTGTAGAATCTGGAACAGCTACACGAGCTAAAATGGCCAACCGTGCTGTGGCTGGTAAGACTGGTACAACTTCCAACAATGTGGATGCCTGGTTTGTAGGTTATACTACTGACTATGTAGGAGCTATTTGGTTAGGCTTTGACCAAGAAGAGACAATGACTAATGTTTTCGGTGGTTCCAATGGTGCTCCCATTTGGAAACAAGTTATGGAGGTAGCTCATAAAGGCCTACCAGGTAAACGGTTCCCAAAACCAGATGGTATTGTTTCAGTAGAAATTGATGTTAAATCTGGCCTATTACCTAGTGAATTAACACCTCCTGATATGATTAAATCAGAGGAATTTAATAAAGATTTTGTGCCTAAGGAAGTATCTAATGTCTGGGTTCAAGCTGCTGTTTGTCCTGATACAGGACAGTTAATAACTGATAGTTGTCCCCATACTCCAGTAGTAGGTAGTTTCTTAAAAAGAGAAACTCCCTGGAATCCTGCTGAATTACCTGATAACTTTAAACACATTGTTCCTGAGGATGCTCACTTAGAAGTACCAGCTGAACGCTGCACCCTCCACGGCTCTTTAGCATCACCCCTTAGATTACAAGGTGAAGCAATAATGCATAATAATAGCAGTGTAATCCAAGCAGCCCGTTTAACCTGGAATTGGGAGCAAGCCAATGAAAATACAGTTTTTCATATTTACAGATCAGATAAACAAAATTTTATTCCCAATGCTAATAATCGGATAGCTGTTGTAGACGAGGCTAATGCGCGCAGTTATGTAGATAATGGGATTAAGCCTGGAGAAGAATATTTTTACCGGGTGATTGCAATTGATAAATTAAGTAATATTCAATCTCCTGCCTCCAATGTAATCAAAATTCCTGGTAAGAATGAGCAAGATGACCGTGCAATGAAGCCTCCTAAGCTGCAAGGTCAAGCTAAATCAGCCAATGGTAAGGTGGCAGTTGAATTGAATTGGTCCAAACCTCATAATAATGGAAATTTCATTTATTATATCTTCAGATCTGAGCATGCAGATTTTGAGCCCAGTGCCAATAACCAAATTGCTCAATATGATATTATTACTAATAACTCTTATGTAGATGCGGATATAACAATAGGCAAGACATATTATTACAAGGTAATTGGCTTAGATGTAGATCTCAATCGCCAAAGCCCAGTATCAAATCAATTAAAAATTTCCATTCACGATTAAAAGTAAAAATCCTCCACTATAAAAGTGGAGGATTTTTATTAATTCTAACTTAGGAAAAAAATAATAAACTTTTCACCTAAGAAAAAATTTAGATAAACCGCTATAAATATAAAAGGGGCAAAGGGTATTATATCCTTACACCCTTTAATTTTTAAGAGCAATAACCCTATTGAAGCTATGGCCCCAATAATAAATGATAGGAACATAATAGATAAGATTGAGGGCCAACCAAACCATAAACCCATCACAGCCATTAACTTAATATCTCCTCCGCCCATACCTCCCTTTGTGAGTAGGGCAATCAGTAAAAAGGCCCCTCCCCCTACTAACAAACCGAGAGCATTCTTCCCTATTGTGAGATAGCTGGAAGAAAATATATAAACTAATCCCCCTATCAATCCCATTAGATTAAGACTATCGGGAATAATAGTGTGCTGTAAATCAATCACCGATATACTCAATAATAAACTAGTTAAAAGGCTAAAATAAAAAAACTCTAATGTCAGTCCAAATTTTATGTACAAAAACAACCAAAGAATGCCATTAAATATTTCAACCAAAGGGTACTGAAGGCTAATCTTCTCTTGGCAATATCTGCACTTACCCCCGTTAAGAAAATAACCTATAACAGGTATTAATTCATACCATTTTAGCTTGATATTGCATTTGGGACAATAGGAAGATGGAAATAAAATAGATTCCCCTAGAGGTAATCGATAAATAACTACATTTAAAAAAGAACCAATAATTAGGGCGATCATGAAAATTATAACTACCATTAGCTTAACCTACTTATTCTTCTTTATTAAGCGAATGAGTTACCTTGCCATCTTCAATCGTAAAAGTAATAGAACCCTCTCGATTAAATTTGATTTTATCAACTAACTTCATAATATCCTCATTATACTCATCAAATTTACTACCATCATAAGTAATGGTCTCT
>JAAZJU010000199.1 GCA_012800195.1 Clostridia bacterium | reverse complement strand
TTTCCCGGGAAATATTTGCACTTTTCCCAGGGAATTTTCTTTGCTCCTAATCTTTGAGCTAACCAAGGCACACTTAAATCATTAAACAATTCAAGGTACCCGAAAAGAGCACCTTGAATTGTTTATTTAACACTCTGGATATTTATTTCTTTTTTGATAGTGGGTATGCAATAATTCATGGGATCTCTTGCTTAAAGGTTTTCCCAAATAGCTTTCATAGAGCTTTTTAACTGCAGGGTTTTCATGGGATTTTCGTAATTTTAGTTCCTTCTCCTCCCCATAAATAGCCTTTATCCGTAATGCTTTATAATCTTCCCCTAACTTTAATCTTTGAGGGCCATCGACGATAGGGGTACCTCCACCCCCAATACACCCTCCAGGGCAAGCCATTATTTCTATAAAATGATAATCAGCTTCGCCGGTTTTTATTTTTTCCATCACTTTTTTAGCATTTGACAGACCGTGAGCTACTGCAACCTTCACATCATTACCATTCAAATTAATAGTTGCTTCTTTTATTCCTTCTAATCCTCGAACATCTTCAAATTCTATTTTTCCTAATGTTTCACCTGTAACAACTTCACATACTGTCCTTAAAGCCGCTTCCATTACTCCACCAGTTGCACCGAAGATTAGCCCTGCCCCCGTGGACATACCCATAGGCAAATCAAATTCCCCGTCGGGAATGCTGTTGAAATCAATACCCACTTGTTTAATCATGCGAGCCAGCTCTCTAACTGTTAATACTGCATCTACATCTTGATAGCCACTGGCATTCATCTCCGGTCTATCAGCTTCATATTTCTTAGCAGTACAAGGCATTATCGATACAGAAAAGATTTTCTCTCTATCAATATTTTCATGTTCAGCATAATAGGTTTTAACTAAAGCCCCAAACATTTGCTGAGGTGACTTGCAAGTAGATAAATTATCAATAAGTTCTGGGTAGTGATGTTCACAATATTTTATCCACCCTGGACTACAGGAAGTTATTAGAGGAAGATTCTCGCCTTTAGTTAATCTTTCTAAGAACTCATTCCCTTCCTCCATAATGGTTAAATCTGCAGAAAAATCAGTATCAAACACCTTATCAAAGCCTAACATTCTTAAAGCTGTAATCATTTTTCCTGTAACACTAGTTCCAATGGGCAGACCAAACTCCTCTCCCAATACTGCTCGCACAGATGGAGCCGTCTGAACAACTACATGTTTCTCTTGATCATTTAAAGCAGTCCAGACCCTCTCAATATGATCTTTTTCTTTGATAGCCTCCACAGGGCAGACATTAATACACTGTCCACATAAGGTACAATTAATATCCTCTAAATGATGATTAAAGGCTGTTGTCACTATCGTATCAAAACCTCTATTCATAGGTCTCAGGATATCTACTCCCTGGACCTGACTACAAACTGCCACACAGCGACGGCATAAAATGCATTTGTCTGGATTTCGCTCAATAGCTTTAGAGGATAAATCTGCTGGACTGGAGGTCATTTCTCCTTTGAATCTAATATCGGTAATACCCAATTGCTTTGCTAAATTTTGTAATTCGCAATTATTACTACGGGTACACTTTAGGCAATCTTGAGGGTGGTTAGATATAATTAATTCAACTACTGCTTTCCTGGCCTCTCTAACAGTTTCGGTATTGGTGTATACTTCCATTCCCTCACTTACTGGATAGACGCAGGAAGCCTGTAAGCCTCTGGCACCCTTAATCTCTACCAAACAAACCCGACAAGCTCCTATTTTATTGATATCTTTTAAATAACATAAAGTAGGTATATATATGCCAGCAGTTTTAGCCGCCTCTAAAACCGTGGCTCCCTTTTCCACTTCTACTGTCCTGCCATCAATAATTACATTAACTTTTCCCATTAAAGATTACACCTCCTTGTTGAAAACTATTATTCTTTAACAATTGCACCAAATTTGCATTTTTCTATACAAGTGCCACATTTTATACATTTATTAGTATCAATAACATAGGTTTCTTTTGGTTTCCCAGAAATAGCACCTACGGGACAAATTCTAGCGCATAAACCACAACCCTTGCACTTCTCAGCCAAAATAATATATGTTAACAGAGCTTGACAAACCCCTGCTGGACATTTCTTTTCAAAAATATGAGCTTCATATTCATCTCTAAAGTACTTAAGTGTACTCAAAACTGGATTAGGGGCTGTTTGCCCTAAACCACACAAGGAAGCATTCTTAATTGTCTTTGCTAACACCTCAAGGTTTTCTATATCCTCTGGGACTCCTTTTCCTTCTGTGATTCTTTCTAGAATTTCCAACATTCTCTTCGTGCCTATTCTACAGGGAGGACATTTTCCACAGGATTCTTCTTGAGTAAATTCAAGGAAAAATCGTGCAATATCAACCATACAATCTGTTTCGTCCATGACAATTAATCCCCCAGAGCCCATCATGGATCCTAAAGCAATAAGATTATCGTAATCAATCTCTGTATCAATCATTTGAGCAGGTATACATCCCCCAGAGGGTCCCCCAGTTTGAGCTGCTTTAAATTTTTTGTCTCCAGGAATACCTCCACCAATATCATAAATAATGGTTTTGAGAGTTGTTCCCATAGGTACTTCAATCAAGCCTGTATTATTTATTTTACCTGCTAAAGCAAAGACCTTAGTGCCTTTACTTTTTTCCGTTCCTATATTTGCAAACCATTCTGGACCATGAAGAAAAATTGCAGGTATATTGGCAAAAGTCTCCACATTACTAAGAAGAGTAGGCTTTTCCCAGAGTCCTTTTACTGCCGGGAAGGGGGGTCTTGGTCTTGGTTCTCCCCTGTGCCCTTCAAGGGAAGTTAAGAGTGCTGTTTCTTCACCACAAACAAAAGCTCCTGCACCTAATCTAATATCTATATCAAAGTTAAAGTTAGTTCCAAAAATATTTTCCCCTAATAACCCCATCTCTCTAGCTTGACTAATGGCAATCTCTAACCTTTTTACCGCTATGGGGTATTCAGCCCGTACATAAATATAACCCTGTGTTGCTCCAATAGCATAACCAGCAATAGCCATAGCCTCAAGTACGCTATGGGGGTCCCCCTCTAATATACTACGATCCATAAAGGCTCCTGGATCTCCCTCATCTGCATTACAAACCACATACTTGATTTTCCCAGGGGAGTCATAGGCAAATTGCCATTTTATACCAGTTGGGAATCCACCGCCTCCTCTACCCCGTAGTCCCGACTTTTTAACAACTTCAATTACTTCTTCCCTAGTCATTTGATCTAATACTTTGCCAAGAGCATAATAACCATCTCTGGCAATATATTCTTTTATTTCTTCTGGATTAATTACCCCGCAATTACGTAGAGCAATTCTTTTTTGGTGGGCAAAAAATTCTATTTTTTCAAAATCAGTAACCTGTATATCTTCCTCTGGGTCCCTATAAAGAAGTCGACTTACTATCTTCCCCTTTAATAAATGTTCCTCAGCTATTTCCTTGACATCTTCCGGAGTGACTTGACAATAAAAAGTCCCCTCTGGATAAATAACCATTATGGGGCCAAGGTTACAAAACCCAAAGCAACCTGTTGTGATTACCTTTACCTCTTTATCAAGTTTTAATCTTTCTATTTCTAAATTTAAGGTTCTTCTGACTTCTTCACTTTCTGAAGAACTACAACCTGTACCTGCACATACCAACACATGGCAACGATAAAACTCCACCTAATCCCCCTCCTACTCTAAATTAACTAGCCATTCTTTTATAGGTTGATCATTTATGACATGTTGAGCAATTATTTGCTTGATCCTCTCGGAATTAACCTTGCCGTAAACATAATGAGGATTACCAGGTTTAATAATCGTTACTAAAGGCTCATAATAACAAAGACCAGGACAACCTGTTTGAGAAACCTGAATATTCTTTAAACCCCTAAGTTTTATTTCCTCTAAAATAGTGTTTAATACTTCACGTGCTCCGGCAGTTATCCCACAGGTGGCCATTGCTACTTCTATACGAGCTGCATATTCATCATCTCTATTAATCAGCTCATCCTTTAACTTTTTTCTTAATTCTTTCAACTCCTCAAAGGATTTCATTTGCTTTCCTCCTTAACTTTCTTGAGTTTCCTTGAGACGATAGGTACGAATAAGACTCGGAACATCATCAGGGGAAAGCCTACCATGAACCTGTTCATTAACAGTCAGTACCGGAGCTAATCCGCAGGCACCCACACAACGACAACCCTCTAAAGTAAAAAGACCATCCTCGGTGGTTTCCCCCATCTTAATATTTAATTCTTTTTCAAGATTTTCCATTATCTTACCCGATCCCTTTACATAGCAAGCCGTTCCTAAACAGAGTTTTATTATATATTTACCCCTAGGTTCTGTGGTAAATAAAGAATAAAAGCTAACAACTCCATAAATTTCACTTAAAGGAATATTCAGGGCCTGAGCTATATATATTTGTACTTCTTCCGGCAAATACCCAAAAAGCTCTTGGGCTCCATGTAAAACCGGGATTAAAGATCCCTCTTGTCCTTTATATTCCTCTATGATTTTTTCTAGCTCCTTAATTCTGGGATCTTCGTTAGAAAAATCACATGTGCATTGGCAGTTGCCCTTCATAATCTCCCCTCCCTATTAGTCATCTATAATTTAATATGCGAACTATATAATGATAACACAAAAACTTATGTAAAATTTAATATTTTCTTGTAATATTGCAATTAATCAAAACTATCTCAATCTTTCAGTGAAATTATAACATTATGTATTTTCAATAACAACGGTTCACCTTTTTAGCTTTTGTTTCACGTGAAACAAATGTTTCTAAATAAAAAAGCCCCTGAGGGCTTGATTAAAATTCTTTATCTGCAATAAGCTCTATAATTCTTTCTAAATCTTGGCGGCTATAATATTCAATTTCAATTTTTCCGCCTTTCCCCTTATCCTTAATTAGAACTTTTGTACCAAATTTTGATTGTAAATGGTCTAAAATATCATTAAATATGGGGTTAATATCTCTTTCTTGTTTTTTATTTTTAATATTTAAGTTTTGATTCATCACTGACATTTTTTTTGTAAGCTTTTCTGTCTCCCTAACAGTCAGGTTTTCGTCTATAATTTTGCTAGCTACTATAAATTGCATTGAAGGGTCATTTAAGGTTAACAACGCTCGAGCATGTCCTACAGAAATATCTCCTTTTTCAACCAGGTCAAGAACTTCCTTGGAAAGATTTAATAGTCGTAAGAAGTTTGCAATAAAAGGTCTGGATTTAGAAACCTTTTTAGCAATTTCTTCTTGAGTAAGGCCAAATTCATCTACTAACCTTTTGTAAGCCCTAGCTTCTTCAATAGGATTGAGTTCCTGACGTTGAATATTTTCAATTAAAGATATTTCAGTAACTTCTTCATCACTTAAATTTTTTATTATTGCAGGAATGGTTTTTAAACCCAATTGTTTGCAGGCTCGATATCTTCTTTCTCCTGCCACTATTTGATAAGAACCATTATAGGGCCTTACTACTATGGGCTGCACCAAACCATGTTCTTTTATGGAGGCAGTTAATTCTGCTAGTTTTTCAGGATCAAAATTTCTCCTAGGTTGATTAACATTAGGGACTACTTCCTTTATATTTAATTCAGTTAGATCTTTTTCCGGATCATAATCTAATGAATTATTTGTTACCGAAGTAGGAATTAATGCACCAAGACCCTTACCTAATCCTCTTTTACTCATTACCAATCACTTCCTTTGCTAGTTCCATATACATTTCGGAACCCTTTGATTTTGGATCATAAGTAATGATAGGTTGTCCATGACTAGGAGCTTCGCTTAACCTAACATTCCTCGGTATAATACTGGTAAAAACTTTACTTTTAAAGTATGATTTTACTTCATCAACTACTTGAATAGATAAGTTAGTTCGGGCATCAAACATTGTTAAGACAACACCCTCAATTTTTAGGTTAGCATTTAAATGCTTTTGTACAAGTTGAATAGTATTCATTAATTTACTTAATCCTTCCAAGGCATAATATTCACATTGAATAGGTATTAAAATACTATTCGCCGCAGTTAGAGCATTTAGTGTTAATAATCCTAGAGATGGAGGACAATCAATAAATATGTAGTCAAATTCTTCTTCAAAATCTTCTAAGGCCTTCTTTAACTTCATTTCACGAGAAATAAGAGAAACTAGTTCGATTTCAGCTCCGGCTAATTGAATAGATGCAGGCACTATGAATAAATTATTGATTTCTGTTTTTTTTATTACTTTATTCATAGGGACATTATTAATTAGTACATCATATATACAATGTCGAATATCTATTTTGCTAATACCTAAGCCACTGGTAGCATTGCCTTGTGGATCCATATCTATAAGCAATACTTTTTTCCCTAAAACTGCAAGAGATGCACCTAAATTTACTGCCGTAGTTGTTTTAGCTACTCCTCCTTTTTGATTAGCTATAGCTATCACTTTCCCCATTTGCAATCACCCCAATCTTTACAGATATATATTTGAATCCAATGGAGGGATATCCTTAATTTATTATAATATCAAAATCTAAATTCTGAAGTTTATGATTTCGTTTTAAAGGCAACTATTTGCCCTTGTAATTATGGCATCCTGTTTTAATTACCTAGGATATTGGTTATTACCTTTTAAAGCCTTATAAAAGAAATAAAACAGGGAACATTAGTTCTGTTTTCTCTTTAATTACCATTTACTTCCATGTGAAACATTTGCGAAAGTTGTTTCACGTGAAACATTAATGTTTCAATTTTAATCTATTGTCTTAATTATACAACAAATTCAAAATAAAAACTGCCCCTATTTGAGGCAGTTTAATATCTTATTATTTAGCTACTTCGTCTTTGTTTTTGGGTAATCTAATTATTACTTCTAAATAATCGTCACTCTCTTTCTCTGTGATGTTGGCATTTAAACCCGCATCTTGAATGGTCTGAACAGCTCCTCTTATAGTATTAAGGAAAATCCTCATGTCTTTTACTATTCTTGTAACTTTTCGTTTGATCTTTTCTTTCTTAACAGTTTCATTTTGGATAAGCATACTCTCTACTAATTGATCAGTTTGTCTAACATTAAGGTTCTTTTCATAAATAATTCTTAATGCTTCCAATTGTAATTCTTTGTTGTCTAGTTTTAATAACGCTCGAGCATGTCTCTCAGTAATAACATCTACAGAGATTTCTTTACGAACTTCAGGAGAAAGGTTTAGTAGCCGTAGTTTATTAGCTACGGTGGATTGGCTTTTACCTATTTTCTTTGCGATTTCTTCTTGAGTAATTGCAAAATCAGTTATTAATTTTGCATATCCTTCAGCTTCTTCAAAGAAATTCAGATCTTCCCGTTGAAGATTTTCAATTAAAGCCATTTCTGCTATTTCATTATCACTAAGATTTTTAACAATGGCTGGAATTGTTTGAAGGTTAAGAATTTGGCTAGCTCTGTATCTTCTTTCCCCAGCAACTATTTCGTAGTTTGTCCCAATCTTTCTGACAATAATAGGTTGTAAGACACCATATTGCTGAATAGATTGAGCTAAATCCTCTAATTGCCTTTTATCAAATATTCTTCTAGGTTGGTAGGGATTAGGAACAATTAAATTTAGATCTAGTTCTTTTATTTCATCCTTTATCATATCCTGCTGGTTTATTCCAAATATTTTAGAAAAATGGTCTTTCATTCTAGGAACACACCCCTTAATATATCCTTAAATTTAAGGATTCGTTTAAATTACATAGAATCCTTCTCTGTAAAAAGTTTTTTACAGAAATATACATTTTTAGAACTGGTGCGACAAATTTTTTAAATATTATTACCTCATTTCTACAAGCATTCTCTTCTGAGGAATTCCTGCCTTTCGAGGATATTTGCTGGGTGTAGGAAAACTTTTCTTAAAGAGTACTATTGTTCTTTGTTCATCAATTTCCTTGAGCTTAAACTCCTTAATGTCTATAACTTCACCACCTAAAAGGTTTAAGGCATATTGACTTTCCTGTAATTCACTTTGAACCTCGGGGCCCTTTAAAGCGATAAAAACGCCCCCCACCTTAATAAGGGGTAAGCAGAGTTCCAGTAGAATAGGTAATTTAGCCACAGCTCTAGCTGTGACTAAATCATAATTTTCCCGATGAGAAATATCTTTACCTAAATCTTCAGCACGACCATGAAGAGTAGTTGTTTTTTCTAGCTCTAGATTAGCAATTACTTCGTTTAAGAAGGTAATCCTTTTAAATAAGGAATCACATAAAGTTACATCAAGGTCTGGATTAAGTATTTTTAAGGGTAGCCCAGGAAATCCCCCTCCTGTGCCAATATCAATAAGCTTTTTTCCACTAAAGTCAGTCCATGCTTTAGTACATAAAAGAGAATCATAAAAATGTTTGATAATAATATCCCGATCATTATCAATAGCAGTTAAATTAAATTTTTTGTTCCATTCTTTCAATAGGCTAGCATATTGGACGAACTTATTTATTTGTTCATTAGTTAAAGAAAATTCATCCTTTAACAAATTATATTTTTCCACTATTTTACTCCTTTTCTATTGCGTTGTTCAAGATAGACCAGTAGTACAGAAATATCCGCGGGGGACACCCCTGATATTCTAGAAGCTTGACCAATAGAGGCAGGTTTAATTTGATCGAGCTTTTGTTTTGCTTCATTTCTAAGACCAGTAATTTGATAATAATCAACATCCAGTGGAATGAGTTTCTTTTCAATTTTATTAAATCTTTCTACCTGCTCTAACTGTTTCCTTATATAACCTTCATATTTTATTTGAATTTCAATTTGTTCTTTTTCAGCATAAGATAATTCCCCATTACCTATCCCGATATCAATTAAATCTTCATAGGAAATCTCTGGTCTCTTTAAAAGATCATAAGCAGAGGTAGTATGTTTCAATAGTGAACTTTCTTTGGTATTTAGCAAATTAATCAGTTTTTCATCATTAGGAGACATTTTTAATTGTTTTAAATTCTCTATTTCCCGGGAAATATTATCTTTTTTGTTTTTAAATCTTTTATATCTATCTTCCTTAACCAAGCCCACCTCATAACCTTTTTCAGTAAGCCTTAAATCAGCATTATCTTGTCGTAATAACAACCTATATTCCGCTCGTGAAGTTAACATCCGATAGGGTTCTTTAGTTTCCTTAGTAACTAAATCGTCAATTAGTACCCCAATATATCCATCGGACCTGGTTAAAATAAAAGGTTCCTTACCTTTTATCTTTAGGGCAGCATTAATACCAGCAATTAAACCTTGGGCTGCTGCTTCTTCATATCCTGAGGTGCCATTAATTTGCCCAGCAGAATATAGGCCACTAATTGCTTTTGTTTCTAAAGTCAATGATAATTGGGTTGCTACTAAACAATCATATTCAATGGCATAACCTGGGCGCATAATTTCCACATTCTCTAAGCCAGGTAGAGTTTTAAGCATAGCTAATTGAACATCTTCTGGTAAACTAGAGGACATACCTTGTACATACATTTCCATAGTGTTTACCCCTTCAGGTTCAATAAAAACCTGGTGACTTGATTTATCAGAAAATCTAACTACCTTATCTTCAATAGAAGGACAATATCTAGTACCAGTACCCTCAATAACTCCAGTATACAAGGGAGAACGATGTAAGTTATCCCTGATAATTTGGTGGGTTTTTTCATTGGTATAAGTCAACCAACAAGAATAATTATTATTAAGGGGAGGAGTTTCTGTTAGGAAAGAGAAAAATAAATTTCCTCCATCCCCTGGTTGCTCCAGCATTTTACTAAAATCTAGGCTTCGTTTATCCACCCGAGCTGGTGTACCAGTTTTAAATCTCATAATTTTTAAACCCAATTGTCTCAAATTGTCGGATAGTTTCATAGCAGCATGTTGCCCATTGGGACCACCAGAGAAACCTACATCCCCAATAATAATTTTTCCTTTTAAATAAGTACCTGTAGTTAAAATTACCGCTTTAGCAAAATATTTAGCTCCGTTTTGGGTGATAACTCCTTTTATTTGATTATCTTCAACAATTAATTCTTCAACCATAGCCTGTTTAACATCAAGGTTTTCCTGATTTTGCAGGGTCTTAGTCATTAATGTTTGATAAGCTTTTTTATCAGCCTGGGCTCTTAATGCATGTACAGCAGGACCTTTGCCCGTATTGAGCATTCTAATTTGGATATAAGTCTTATCAATATTAACGCCAATTTCTCCCCCCAATGCATCTATCTCCCTTACTAAATGACCTTTAGCAGGGCCCCCTAATGAAGGATTACAAGGCAATAAAGCTATATTATCCATATTTAAGGTTAATACTAAAGTTTTACAACCAAGTCTTGCTGATGCCAGAGCTGCTTCACAACCAGCATGTCCAGCACCAATAACAATTACTTCATATTCACCTGCAATAAATTCCACAATAATTCCTCCTTATCTCAAGAGCTTGAAAAGTTATTTCTCTGAATTATATCCTCTTTATTTACCTAAACAAAACTGTGAAAATATTTTATCGATAATATCTTCCTCTAAGGTTTCCCCTGTAATTTCACCAAGATATTCCCAGGCACTTCTTAAATCTATAACTATAAAATCCCCAGGTAACCTTTCATGAATAGTATTATAGGCTCCAACTAAATGATCAGAAGCTAGTTCTAAAGCCCTTAAATGCCTGGCGTTAGTAATAATTATTTCATTGGAAATATCAATTTTCCCTTGAAAAAACATTTCAATTATATAATCTTCCAATTCCTTTAGTCCAATATTTTCTTTAACAGATATTTTCAGTAAAGGTTTATCATTAATTTGCTTTTTGATCTCATCTAGGTTTTCTAAATTATTTTCTAAATCAATTTTATTTATAACAATGATAGTTTTACTTTCCTCTAAATTATTTAAAATTATCCTATCCTCATCAGTAATACCACTAGCCATATCTAAAATGAAAAGCACTAAATCCGCTTTCTTTATATATTCTTTAGATTTTTCCACACCTATTTTTTCAACAACATCTGCAGTTTCTCTAATACCTGCGGTATCTATTACCTTTATTGGTATCCCATTCAAATTAATAAAATCTTCTATAACATCCCTAGTAGTACCAGGTATATCAGTTACAATAGCTTTATTCTCCCTAATTAAGGCATTCAATAAGCTTGATTTACCCACATTGGGCTTTCCAACTATTACTAAATTAAGTCCTTCTCTGATAATTTTACCCCGTTTTTGAGTGTCGATTATTTCACTTATTTTCTTAATTAAATCAGTAATTCTTTTTTCTTGTTCTTCAGGGCTTAATCTTTCAATATCATCCTCAGGAAAATCAATATCTGCTTCTATATAAGCAATCAATTCTAATAACTCATCTCTAAAATCTTTTATGTATGAAGAAAGATTGCCTTGGAGCTGATTAACTGCAGATTCCAAGCTTTTATCTGTCTTAGCATTAACTATATCCATTATTGCTTCTGCCTGGGCCAAATCTAATTTCCCATTTAAAAAAGCCCTCTTAGAAAACTCCCCTGGTTCAGCAAGACGAGCTCCATTTCTTAAAACTAGATCCAATACTTGTTTTACTGGTACTATACCTCCATGACACTGAATTTCAACAACATTCTCTCCGGTAAAGGAGGAGGGTTCCTTCATTATTAAAAATAAAGCCTCATCTATGGTTTTATTATTTTTATAATCATAAACATGGCCATAAATAATTCTATGACTTGCAACTGTATTTAAATCATTTTTGCCTTTGTAGATTTTAGCTGCAATCTGGATAGCTTCAGGACCACTAATCCGAATAATACCTACACCTGCTGCACCTATGGCAGTAACTATAGCCGCAATGTTATCTAAAATAGTCATTATAACACCTCATTTGACAATATTCTTTCCATATGTTAACACAAAAAGTATGAAAAAACACATTTCTATTTATCTATCCAAAAAAATAAACCCAGTAATAAATTACTGAGTTTAGTAAGCTACATAAACCTTAGACTATATTTTTTTAGGAACTATAACAACTTTTCTATAAGGTTCTTCCCCTTCACTATAAGTGTTAATACGATGATCTTCTTGAAGAGACATATGAATTATTCTTCTTTCGTGAGGATTCATTGGTTCTAAAACAATTTTTTTACCTGTTTTTTTAGCTTTTTCAGATAATCTTTTAGCTAATTTGAATAATGTTTCTTCCCTTTTAGAGCGATAATTTTCAACATCTAAGATTATTTTAATTCGTTTCTCGCAATTTTTATTAATTACTAAGTTTAATATGAATTGTAAAGCATCGAGGGTATCTCCTCGTCTACCAATAAGCAAACCTAAATTATCACCAGTTAAATTTATTTCTAAATTATCTTCACTGTTATTAACTATATTAATATTAGGATCAATCTCCATCATACTACATATTTTCTTTAAAAATTTTTGAGCTTCATCCACAACATTATACTTTTCTGTAACCCTAACTAAAGCATTTTTTGAACCAATAAGACCAAGAAAACCTTTAGTCGGTTGTTCCAAAACATATATTTCTACTTGGTTTTCATCCAAATCGAGTTCAGTTAACGCCAATTCTATAGCTTCTTCCACAGTTTTAGCTGATTTTTCTACTACTCTCATTTACCACTAACTTCTCCTTTCCCAGCCAGCGGTTGACGATTAATTATAGCTTGTTGTATAACACCAAGAGCATTAAATACAACCCAGTATAAACAAAGCCCCGCAGGAAACTTCATACTAACCCAACCTATAAATAAAGGCATAAAATATAACATCATAGCTTGTTGTCCACCTGCTCCAGAAGGGGTTGTAAGTTTTGATTGTAAAAAAGTTGCTAAACCTACTAGGACAGGTAAAATATAATACGGATCAGGATTACTTAAATTTGCTATCCAAAAAAAAGTTGCATGTTCTAAAGGTTCAAAGGTAAATTGACTTAAAGCTCTAAATAAAGCAAACAAAATTGGAATTTGTATTAAAACTGGTAAACAACCTGCCATTGGATTAACATTGTATTTTTTATATAAATCCATCACAGCCATATTTAACTTTTCTTTATCATTCTTATACTTTTTCTGTAATTCTTGCATTTTTGGCTGAATTAATTGCATACTCTTTACAGATTTCATTTGCTTTACAGATAAAGGATATAATATTAACTTTAAAATTATAGTCAGTATTATAATTGCTAAAGCGTAACTAGGCATTCCAATGGTTTTAGTAAATTCATATAAAGAAAAAATAACATCTGTAACAAAAACAACTAGTGAACTCAAATACTTTCCCTGCTAACAAATTTACTTAGCAGGTTTCACCTCCTTATTTAACTTATTTAACAGGGTCATATCCACCAGGATGAAAAGGATGACATTTTAATATCCTTTTTAAGGTTAATACAGTCCCTTTTAAAAATCCATGAGTTTTATACGATTCCAGAGCATAGTTTGAACATGTAGGATAAAATCGACAAGTTTGACCCTTTAAAGGAGAAATGAATTTTTGATAAAATTTAATAATATAGATTACTGGGATAATAAAAATATTGTTTTTCATTTTAATATCTTACCTTTATCAAGTAATAGCTTCACACTTTTTTCTAGATTACCATAATCCAAACCTTTTATTCTTTGTCTGGCAACAAAAACTAAGTCATATCCTGATTTAATTAATGGTAGAAATTTTCTAGTGATTTCTCTTAATTGTCTTTTGAGAAGGTTTCTTTCATTAGCTTTACCTATTTTTTTAGAAATTGAAAAACCTATTCTTGTTTCATTTATATTATTCTTCCTGATATACAAAACAAGAAACTGATTAGATATTGATTTACCACTTCTATAAATAATGCGAAAATCCTTGTTTTTGCATAATCTAAATTTTCTAGGTAGCAATGAAAAATCATCCCTTTAAAATAATCTAAAAAGGCCTCAAAGGGCCTTTCTATGCGCTCAAAACTTTTCTACCTTTAGCTCTTCTTCTTTTTAAAACATTTCTACCACTAGTGCTACTCATTCTAGCACGAAAACCATGAACTCTTTTATGTTTTCTCCTTTTTGGTTGATAAGTTCTTTTCATTTCTACACCCCCTCTAAAAGTAGACAAAATATATATCAAACATTTTATTATTTAACTTCGCACACATACGAAATTATATATTAATCCCCTTTTAGGGTCAAGCAAAAGAGATGAAAAATAAGTATTATATCAATTTAAAAATTAAATCCTGTGGATAATTTTTGAGTTTCCCCTTGTTTGTTGTTGATAACTTTTCTGTATTTTGGTATGATTTACTTGTATTTCGGGTAAAAAATTAGTTGGTTTATGCACATTTGTGGATAACTTTGTGCATAATTGCTATTTTTATCCCACTTTCTCAAATAATTAAAGTCAATTTATATCATTATCTTAAGCTTGGAGTAGCAAATTTATTTTTCTCCCTTTGCTAAACCAGGTTTTCTTTTTCTGGATACCTTTTTTTATTAATGATCTATTTGGAGGGTAAAGAATGATTACATCGCAACTATCTTCAATCTGGAATAACATTTTACGGGAATTGGAGGAAGATCTTAGTCCACCTACATTTCATACTTGGTTTAAATCTACAGAATTAATTGCCTATTATGATGATTATTTAATAATTAGTGTTCCTAATGTATATGTTAAAAATTGGTTAGAACAACAATACTTTGATTTAATAAAAGAAAAACTAATTAACCAATTTAACCGTCCTGTAAATCTTAAATTTGTTATTTCTGAACAGAAAAGACAAACCCTCGAAGAAATAAAACAAAATATACTACCAAAAAAAATTAATAACCAAGAAAATCTAAAAGAAGCCAAATTAAATCCTCGTTATACCTTTGATACTTTTGTTATCGGAAATAGTAATAGATTTGCCCATGCAGCTTCCCTGGCCGTTGCTGAATCTGTTGCTAAGGCCTATAATCCTTTATTTATATATGGAGGAGTAGGACTTGGAAAGACTCATCTAATGCATGCTATTGGCCATTATGTTTTAAATAATAATAGCAATGCTAAAATTTTATATGTTTCCTCAGAAGAATTTACTAATGAACTTATAGATGGTATTAAAGACGATAAAACCAAGAAGTTTAGAGAGAAATATCGTAATATTGATGTTTTATTAATAGATGATATTCAATTTTTAGCTAAAAAAGAAAGGACTCAAGAAGAATTTTTCCATACCTTTAATGCGCTACATGATGCTAATAAACAAATAATTATCTCTAGTGATAGACCTCCTAAAGAAATTCCCACCTTAGAAGAAAGGCTTAGAACTAGATTTGAGTGGGGTTTGATTACTGATATTCAACCCCCAGATTTTGAAACAAGAATAGCAATATTAAGAAAAAAAGCTCAAGTAGATGATTTATATGTCCCAGATGATGTAATGCATTACATAGCTGAAAAAATTCAATCTAACATTAGGGAGCTAGAAGGAGCTTTAATAAGAGTTATTGCCTACGCTTCCCTCAACAAAAAAGAAATAAACTTAGATATGACAATTAAAATTTTAAAGGATATTATCCAAGATAATAAACCTCTACCTATTACGCCAGAATTGATACAGGAAAAAGTTGCAGCCATGTTTTCCCTTCGAGTAGAGGATATGAAAGCTAAAAAAAGAACAAAGTCTGTTGCTTATCCTCGCCAAATTGCTATGTATCTTTGCAGAGAGTTAACAGACCTATCTTTACCAAAAATAGGAGAAGCCTTTGGGGGAAGGGACCATACTACTGTTATCCATGCCCATGATAAAATCACTCAAGAATTAAAAAAGGACCCTTCCTTAAAAGAAATACTCGACAAAATAAAAAGGAATTTAGAAGGTTAATTGTGGATAGTTCTCTTGATAATAGGTTATTAACATGTGGATAAGTTGAATATAAGTTTTTGCTTGTTAATATGTGGACAACCTTGTCGAATTCTTAACATTCTTATTAACATTGATAAGATTAAGGAAAATAGTTACTTGGACGCCTTTTCCACATATCCACAGTCCCTATTACTATAACTACTATATATATGCTCTTTTATAGTTATTATGCCTAAAAGTTTTAAATATTTTAAAGAAGGGAAGTTAATTATATGAAGATAATTGCGACCAAAGATAACCTTCAATATGGAATCAATACTGTACAAAAGGCTGTTTCAACAAAAAATACTATTCCAGTTCTCTCAGGTATTCGTCTCAAGGCTGTAGATAATAAGTTATATATGGCAGCTACAGATTTAGAAATTGGGATAGAGTGCTTTGTAGCTGTTCAGGTACTTGAAGAAGGGGAGATTGTTTTACCCGCTAGACAATTTTCTGAATTGGTAAGAAGACTTCCCGATACAAAAATAGCAATCAACTATATAGATTCAATAATAGGAGTAGAGATTAAGTATAATGATGCAGAAGTAAATATTAAAGGATGGCCAGGGGATGAATTTCCTGTAATTCCTGATTTAGAAGAAGGGGAATATCATTTCGAAATAAATTCTACATTATTTAAAAATATGGTTAAACAAACTGTATTTGCAGCTTCAAGTGATGAAAGTAGACCAATTTTCACTGGAGCTTTATTGGAAATTGAAGAAAATGATTTTAAATTAATAACCACCGATACCCATCGACTAGCTTTAAGAAGCAGTAAGGGTAATATTATAAAAAATAACAATATAAATTTAATAATCCCAGCTAAGGCCCTAGCAGAAGTTAGTAGAATTATTCAAGAGGATGATGAAAATATCCAAATTAAAGGAAACAATAATCAAATATGTTTTAAAAGTAGTGATACCCTGCTAATTTCTAGACTTATTGATGGAAGATTCCCTGACTATAGGCAGGTTATACCTGATAAATTTAGTACAGTTATTAAAATTAAAACTAAAGATCTGCAGGAAACTGTGGAAAGGGCTAATCTTTTTAGTGGGGAAAAAGATGGAACCAGTGTTATTAGGTTAAAAATAGAAAATGGTTATTTAAATATCTCTTCTAAATCAGATTTAGGAAAAGTAGATGAAAATATTCCTATTTTTGTAGAAGGGGAAGACATAGAGATCAGTTTTAATGCCAGATATATTTTGGATGTATTAAAGGTTTTAGAATCCGAAGACTTAAAATTTTCCCTAACAGGTCCATTAAGTCCTGGGGTAATTAAATCTGGAAATCATGATAATTATACCTATCTAATACTACCTTTAAGAAATTAAATAGGAGTAGAAGAGTGATATTAAAAACTGTAGAAATTACAAATTTTCGTAATTATGCTCAAGAAAAAGTTGAGCTAAATGATAATATTAATTTCTTTATCGGAGAAAATGGTCAAGGGAAAACCAATTTCTTAGAAATGGTTTATTACTTGGCTCTAGGTAGGTCTTTTAAAAATATTAAAGATGATGAAATAATAAATTGGCATAAGGATTTTTTCAAAATTAAGGGAACATTATATAAAGAAAATATTAATAGGGATTTTGAAATTGAAATCACCTATGAGAGAAAAGGTAAAAAAACAATAAAAATAAATGGAGTAATTTATCGTAAATTATCTGACCTTCTAGGGGTTTTGCAAGTTAGTACCTTTACTCCAGAGGATTTAACAATTATTAAAGATGGTCCTCAAAAAAGAAGAAAATATATGGATTTAGAAATATCCCAATTAAAAAAAGGCTATTACAACAATTTGCTAGATTATTATAGGGTTATAAAACAAAGAAATAATCTTCTTAAAGAGATCAACTTTAATCAAGAAAACCACGCCTTATTAGAAGTCTGGGATAATCAATTAATTAATTTAGGAAGTAGAATTATCAAAGAAAGAATGGAATTTTTAAAAATTTTAGTACCTTTATCTCGAAAATTTCAGTGGGAGATTTCCAAAGGACAAGAAAAACTAGATATAACCTATAATTCTGTATTAGTTAAAAACCCATATGAGGGTCAAAAAGAGATAATAAATAATTTCAAAAAGGAACTTAAAGAAAAAAAACAAGAGGAAATAAAAAAAGGAATAACTTTAGTTGGGCCTCATCGAGATGATCTTATTTTTTATATTAATGGCAAAGAATTAAAAAAATATGGTTCCCAGGGTCAACAAAGAAGTGCAGTTTTATCTCTTAAGGTGGCAGAATTAAAACTTTTTTATAATGATACTGGAGACTATCCCATCTTACTTTTGGATGATGTCATGAGTGAATTAGATGATACCAGAAGAAACTTTCTGACAAATATTATCAGAAAAAATAATATTCAAAGTCTAATTACTGGCGCCAATGAAGAATTAAAAGGAAATTCTTTAGCAAAGGAAGTTTTTAAAGTAAGAGAAGGAAAGATAGAGAAGAATAAAGTAAATGGATTTAATCCAATAAGAATGGAGTAATTGGTATGTATTTGCATTTAGGTGAAAATATTATTGTTCCTTTGAAACAAATTATTGGCATATTTGACATCCAATGTTGCAAAAAATCCATTTTAGTTCAAGAATTTACTGAAAAGAAGCAAATTAAAACTAGTAAAATGAAAAAAATAAAATCTTTAATTCTTACTGATGAACAAATATATTTATCTCCAGTATCTGTTATGACTTTATTAAAAAGGGAAAAGGATATTTTTAGAGAAATTACTTAAGGTCTGGCTAATCTGCCAGACCTTTTAATTAATGGTTGAGTAATCTGGCAAGACAAAGTTTATTTTGATATAATAGTAATTTAGATTAGGGAATTTAATACAAGGGGAGTAAAAAGTGGCAAATAAAAACGAATATACAGCTAATGAAATAAAGGTGCTAGAAGGCTTGGAGGCAGTTAGAAAACGGCCAGGGATGTATATTGGTAGTACTGATTCCCGAGGCTTACACCATTTAGTTTTCGAAATCGTCGATAACAGTGTGGATGAAGCTTTAGCAGGTTATGGTAATAAAATAAAAGTAATTATAAATAAAGATAACACTATTACTGTTATGGACTGGGGTAGAGGAATACCTGTAGATCCTCATCCAAAAATGAAAATTCCAGCTGTTGAAGTTGTATTTACAGTTCTTCATGCTGGGGGTAAATTTGGTGGAAAAGATTCTGGATATAAAGTATCTGGAGGTCTACATGGCGTAGGGATGTCTGTTGTTAACGGTTTATCAGAGTGGTTAGAAGTAGAAGTAAGTAGAGAAGGTAAGGTATTTCACCAACGCTATGAAAAGGGGAAAGCCGTTACTAATTTAAAAGTTATTGGAACTACAAAAGTTACTGGAACTAAAATAACTTTCAAACCTGATCCCACTATTTTTGAAGAGGTAATTTATGATTTTAAAATAATCTCTAAACGTTTATTAGAATTATCTTTTTTAAATAAAGGTTTGAAAATCATTCTAATTGACGAACGGAATGATACCCAAGAAACCTATTTGCATAATGGTGGTATTGTTGATTTTGTAAAGTATTTAAATCGTTCCAAAGATCCTGTACACCCAAAAGTGATATATTTCGAATCTATAAGAGATTATGTTCATGTTGAAGTGGCTATCCAATACAATGATAGTTACAACGAAACTATATTTTCTTATGCTAATAATATCCATACTCAAGAAGGGGGTACTCACGAGGCGGGTTTTAAATCTGCAGTGACTAGAATAATTAATGATTATGCTAAGAAAAATAATATTTTAAAAGAAAATGAAAACAATTTGACCGGTGAAGATATTAGAGAAGGTATGGTGGCAATTATTAATGTTAAAGTCCCAGAGCCTCAGTTTGAAGGTCAAACTAAAACTAAATTAGGAAATAGTGAAGTAAGAGGGATTGTAGAGGGAATTTTAGGAGAATATTTAAATATTTTCTTAGAGGAAAATCCTTCTGTAGCTAAAAAAATTATTGAAAAAGCTGTTAGTGCAGCTAGAGCTAGGGAAGCGGCAAGAAAAGCTCGAGAATTAACGAGGAGAAAAAATGCTTTAGAAAGTACTACTTTACCTGGTAAATTGGCGGATTGTTCTTTAAAGGATCCTAGTTTATGTGAATTATATATTGTTGAGGGGGATTCTGCTGGTGGTTCTGCTAAGCAGGGCCGTGATCGTCTTTTCCAAGCTATTTTGCCTATAAGAGGGAAAATATTAAATGTTGAAAAGGCTAGACTTGATAGAATTCTAGGTAATGAAGAAATAAGAACAATAATCACAGCTATGGGGACAGGTATAGGGGAAGATTTTGATATTAAAAAAGCTAGATATCATAAATTGATTATTATGACTGACGCCGATGTGGACGGAGCTCATATTAGGACTTTACTGTTAACATTTTTATATCGTTATATGCCCGAATTAATTAATCATGGCTATGTGTATATTGCTCAACCACCCTTATTTAAGGTGAAAAATAATAAAATTGAAACTTACCTTTATTCCGAAGAGGAACTAGAAAATCATTTAAAAAAAATAGGTAAGGATAATTACTCTATCCAAAGGTATAAAGGTTTAGGGGAGATGAATCCTGAGCAATTATGGGATACAACAATGGATCCTAATACCAGAACTCTCTGGCGGGTTAATTTAGAAGATGCCATCAAGGCTGATGAAATTTTTACAATATTAATGGGTGATAAAGTAGAGCCGAGAAGAGAATTTATACAAAGTAATGCTAAATATGTAAGAAACCTTGATGTGTAGGGGTTAGGGAACACACCTTTTCCTGAATGAAAGGAGTTTAAATAGTGGAAAATTTTAATCATGGAAAAATATTACCTATTGATATTGAAGAGGAAATGCAGAAATCTTATTTGGACTATGCCATGAGCGTAATAGTAGGCAGAGCTCTACCTGATGTTAGGGATGGTTTAAAACCTGTTCATAGAAGAATTTTATATTCTATGTATAAAAATGGTTTTACCCCTGATAAGCCCCATAAAAAATCTGCCCATGTAGTGGGCGATGTGTTGGCTAAATACCACCCTCATGGGGATTCAGCCGTATATGATGCAATGGTTAGATTAGCTCAGCCTTTTTCAACCAGATATCCTTTAGTAGATGGACATGGTAACTTTGGTTCTATTGATGGGGATTCTGCAGCAGCTATGCGTTATACGGAAGTTAGAATGGCTAAACCGACTATGGAGCTATTAACAGATATTGAAAAAAACACCATTGATTTTATGGCTAACTATGATGAATCCCTGGAAGAGCCTGTAGTTCTACCTTCTAGATTTCCCAATCTACTAGTTAATGGTTCCTCTGGAATTGCGGTAGGAATGGCTACTAATATTCCTCCTCATAATTTAGGGGAAGTAATTGATGGAGTAAATGCTTTAATAGATAATTCTGAGATTACCAATGAACAATTAATGGAATATATTAAAGGGCCTGATTTTCCTACTGGTGGAGTGATAATGGGAAAAGAAGGTATTGTTTCTGCTTATAAAACTGGGCGAGGAGTTATTAAGGTTAGGGCCAAAACTACCATAGAAAAAATGAAGAACGGGAAAATGCGAATTTTGGTTCACGAAATACCTTATATAGTAAATAAAGCTCGTTTAATTGAAAAAATAGCTGATTTAGTAAAAGATAAAAAAATAGATGGTATTACTGATTTAAGAGACGAAAGTGACCGCAAAGGTATGCGGATTGTTATTGAGCTGCGTAGGGATGTTAATCCTCAGGTTTTATTAAATCAATTGTATAAACATACCCAAATGGAAGAAACCTTTGGGATAATTATGCTGGCTATAGTTGATGGAGAACCCAAAATCCTAAACCTTAAAGAAGTTCTTTATTGCTATTTAGAACATCAAAAGGATGTAATAGTTAGAAGAACACGCTTTGATTTAGATAAAGCCGAGGCTCGGGCGCATATTATTGAGGGTTTAAAAATAGCTTTAGATAATATTGACGCCATTATCAAGACCATTAGAAGCTCAAGAACTACAGAAATAGCGAAAAATAATTTAATAGAAAAGTTCTCCCTCAGTGAAAAACAAGCCCAAGCAATATTAGACATGAGATTACAAAGGCTTACAGGTTTGGAAAGGGAAAAACTAGATGAGGAATATCAAGGATTATTAGAAAAGATTATTTATTATAAAAATGTTTTAGCTGATGAGAAAATGGTTTTAGCTATCATTAAGGAAGAAATAACCCTTATAAAAAATAAATATAGCGATGAGCGCAGAACGGAAATTTCAAAAGTCCATGACAAATTGGAAATAGAAGATTTAATTGCTGAAGAGGATGTAGTTATCACCATTAGCCATAATGGTTATATTAAAAGAATGCCTATGGACACCTACAAAAGTCAGAGAAGGGGTGGCAAGGGTATCACTGCCATGACTACCCGCAATGAAGATTTTGTAGAACAATTATTTGTGACTTCTACCCATAATTATCTAGCATTCTTTACTAATAAGGGTAAAATGTATAGGTTAAAAGTTTATGAAATACCCGAAGCAAGTAGACAATCTAGAGGAACTGCCATTATTAATCTTCTTTATATCCATGGAGACGAAAAGATTACTGCCGTAATTCCTATTAGGGAGTACAAAGAAGATTGGTTCCTTTTAGCAGCCACGAAGAAAGGTATTGTCAAGAAAACTGATTTGACTCAATATGATTCGTCCCGTAAAGATGGTCTAATAGCAATTAATTTGGATGAAGATGATGAATTAATAGGCATACAGCTAACTGATGGGAAACAAGACATAATATTAGTTACTGAAAAGGGAATGGCCATTAGATTTTATGAAAAAGATGTTAGAGAAATGGGACGGACAACTCGAGGTGTAAAAGGTATAAACTTGGGTAAGGATGATGTGGTGGTAGCAATGGATATTGCTCGGGAAAGGGCCCAGTTATTAGTAGTAACTAATAATGGTTTTGGTAAGAGAACCCCTATTGAAGAATATCGTAGTCAAATTAGGGGGGGTAAGGGTATTATTACTCTGCGAACTACCAATAAAAATGGCCTAATCATAGGAGCGAAGGTTGTTAAGGAAGGGGATGAAATAATGATTATTTCTAGAGAAGGAATAATCATTAGAATAAAAGTTGATGATATTTCTTCCATGAGCCGAACAACCCAAGGAGTACATTTGATGAAAATAGGAGAGGAAGATAGTGTAGTTGCTATTGCCAGGGTAGTAGCAGAAGACAACTAATAGGTACGATAAGGGACCGTTAAAACGGTCCTTTTTTTTCCTTTGTGAAATAGAAAGAAAAATAAAAATATTGCAAAATATAAAAAAGTAACTAGAATTTAAAGAAAACAGAAGTAATAATATTTTTTGTCTAAGTACTAATGGAAAAGTTAAAAAAATTTAGGGTATCATATTACAAAGAATTATTATAAAGAGAAAAGATGGGGGTTAGATCTAAAAAAATGAAAATACTAGTAATCAATTCAGGAAGTTCATCACTAAAATATCAAGTTTTTGATATGGAAAATGAAAAGGTTCTAGCTAAAGGAGTAGTGGATAGAATTGGATTAGAGGGAGCAAGCTTATGTCATTCGCCAAGTAAAGGTTCTCGACATATAATAACAACAGAAATTAAAGATCATGAAAAGGCTATACAATTAGTACTAGATATCTTAAGTGACAAGGATCATGGAATTATAAAAAGTTTAGACGAATTGGAGGCAATAGGGCATAGAGTTGTTCATGGAGGGGAAGATTTTTCTGGTTCAGTGCTAATTAATGAAGAAGTTATGGAAGCCTTAAAAAATAATATAGAATTAGCGCCATTACATAATCCGCCTAATATAATGGGTATAGAAGCCTGTAAAAAAATCATGCCTGAAAAACCTCAAGTAGGAGTTTTTGATACAGCTTTTCACTATACAATGCCAGAATATGCTTATATTTATGGAATACCCTATGAATATTATCAAAAATATAAAATCCGTAAATATGGTTTCCACGGAACATCCCATCAATATGTATCAGAGCGAGCATCAGCAATTTTAAATACTCCTATAGAAGAACTTAAAATTATTTCTTGTCATTTAGGTAATGGAGCTAGTTTAGCCGCTATTAAGGGCGGAAAGTCAATAGATACGAGTATGGGCTTTACCCCTTTGGAGGGCTTAATGATGGGGACCCGTTCTGGGGACATTGATCCAGCAGTAGTTTCTTTCTTAATAGAAAAAGAGAATTGGACTAAAGAAGAGACTAATGAATTTTTAAATAAGCGTAGTGGTGCCTTAGGTCTTTCGGGGATTAGCAGTGATTTTAGGGATATTCAGGATCAAGCAGGGAAAGGCCATGTTAGATCTCAGCTGGCCATAGATAGGTTTGCTTATGTTGTGAAAAAATATATTGGTTCATACTTTGCAATAATGAATGGCTTAGATGTCTTAGTATTTACAGCTGGTTTAGGGGAAAACTCATCAGTAATGAGGGCAAAAATTTGTCAAGACTTGGAGGCTTTGGGTATAGAGATCGATTATGATAAAAATTTCACTAGAGCTATTGAAGCGGAGATTTCTACTAACACATCTAAAGTTAAAGTATTGGTGATTCCAACCAATGAAGAGCTAATGATTGCCAGGGATACTTATAAAATAGTTAGTAAACTATGAGGGGAGTTTATTAAGGGTGAGGACTAAAATAGGGGTTTTGTCTTTACAAGGTAATTGTAAAGAACACCTTGAATTATTACATCGGTGTGGTGCAGAAACAATTGAAGTCACGGAACCTGAGCAATTGATAGATGTCCAAGGTATTATAATTTATGAAGAGATTAAAGAATACCCCCCTCTTTTAAAACAAAAGTTTATGGAAAGGGCACTAGAAGGTATGGGCTGTTTAGCTTTATCCTCTGGGATTTTGATGGTTGCTAAAAATGTAATTAATAGTGGTTATGATTCCCTGCCCTTAATGGATATTACGGTAAATGCCGAGAAAAAGGCCAGAATAAATCAAATAAAGAGTTTGATTATACCAGCCATAAGTGAAAGATCAATTAAAGCGGTATTTAAAAATGCTCCTATTATAGAAAAAGTTGCACCAAATGTAGGCATACTTTATCAATTTAATAATAATAATATAGTATTTGTTAGGCAGGGTAATTTTCTAGCTTGTACCTTTAATCCAGAACTAGCTGGGGATATTAGAATTTATCAATACTTTATTCAAATGGTAAAAGATTCAAGGAAAACCATTGACAAGATAAACTAATCATAGTAAGATACCTTTAAAATTAATTTTTGTAAACACAGTGAAGGGGAACAAGTATTTTAGAACCCATTTTCAGAGAGTTGGTGGTTAGGTGCGAACCAACATAGGTTTTAAAAGAAATTCCGCCCTGGAGTGGGGTATGATGAATACAACCGGTTGACATGTCCGTTATTATGTCTACAAGTGGGAAGGTATAAGTGTATCTTACTTTCCAATTTGGGTGGCAACGCGGGTTTTAAGCTCGTCCCTATAGTTAATCTATAGAGACGAGCTTTTTTATTTTAAAAGCATAGATTATGAGAAGTCTTTGTTTAGTATCGAGGTGGAAGTTTAACTTAGAGAGAAGGGCGCCCCTCAAGTTAAATTCCCCTCTAAAAATATTCTTTACCGGAGGAGATAAAATGAAAAAAATTTTAGTATGTGATCCAATATCTGACGAGGGGCTTGAACTTTTATATAATACACCAGGCTTAAAAATTGAGAAGAGATATAACAGCACTGAAGAAGAATTAATGGAAATAGTTCCAGAATACCATGCTATTTTAGTTAGGAGTCAAACAAAGATAACAGCTCCTATTATTGAAAAAGCAACTTCCTTACAAGTTATTGGTAGAGCAGGGGTTGGGGTAGATAATATCGATGTGGATGCAGCTACCTTAAAGGGTATAGTAGTTGTTAATGCCCCTGATGGCAATACTATTGCTGCCACCGAGCATACTTTGGCTATGATGTTAGCCTTAGTCCGCAGTATTCCTCAGGCTAATAATAAACTTTTAAATAAGGTCTGGGATAGAAAATCCTTTATGGGTATTGAATTAAGAAACAAGGTATTGGGGGTTATTGGTCTAGGGAAAATAGGTACAGAGGTAGCGAAAAGAGCTCAAGCTTTTGAAATGAAAATAATAGGTTACGATCCCTATGTAACTAATGAAAGAGCCAAAGCCTTAAATATCGAACTCGTAGATTTGGAGACCTTATTTAGGAAGAGCGATTTGATAACCATACATGTTCCCAAAACTCAGGAGACAAATAACTTAATTAACGCTGAAAATATAGCTAAAATGAAGACCGGAGTCAGGATAATAAACTGTGCTCGCGGCGGCATAATAAACGAACAAGCCTTATACAATGCTATCCAAGAAGGAAAAGTTGCTGGAGCAGCCTTAGATGTTTTTGAGAAGGAACCTGAAACGGAAAGTCCTTTATTTACACTACCCCAGGTGGTTGCTACTCCACATTTAGGAGCCTCCACAGAAGAAGCCCAAGTAACAGTGGCCCAAGAGGTAGCAGAGGAAATTGTAAGAGTACTAAATGGGGAACCAGTATTAAATGCTGTAAACATCCCCTTTATAAAATCAGAGTTAATGCCAATGTTCCAACCCTATCTTGCTTTGGCTGAAACTCTAGGCAAATTTATTGCTCAATTGATGGATAAACCAATTGAAAAAATTAAAATTACCTATAATGGGGAAATTTCAAAATATGACTTGACCACCTTAACCAATACTATTCTTAAAGGAATATTAAGGCCTGTTTTACAAGATGCTGTTAACTATGTAAATGCTCCTGTAGTGGCTAAAATGCGTGGTATTTCAGTGGAGGAAAGTAAAACCCAAGCAATAAAGGACTATGCCAATTTAATTAAATTAGAAGTAAAGGGCAATGGTACCCAACATACTTTATCAGGAACTATTTTCAGTAATGGAGATATTAAATTAGTTGAACTAAATAAATTTTCCATGGATACCTTACCTACAAAGCATATGTTAATAGCACCCCATCAGGATAAGCCAGGGATTATTGGGTATGTAGGTACTATTTTAGGCCAATATGATATAAATATTGCCGCTATGCAGGTGGGCAGACAACAATTAGGTGGAGAAGCTATTATGATTTTAGCTATTGACCATTCTGTTCCAGAGGAAGCATTAGAGATAATGAAAAATACAGAAGGTATTTTTGACGTTAAATATGTTTACCTGTAGAATAAATATGACTAATATAATTACTTAGAAAAAATATAAAATGAGGTGTAAATATGTTAGATATCAAATTTGTTAGGTCCAATCCCCAAATAGTAAAAGAGGCTTTAGAAAAAAGGGGTGCATCAATTAATTTAGACGAATTTCTTGAATTGGACGAACAAAGGAGAGAAAAACTAGCTGAGGTAGAAAATCTAAAGAACAGACGTAATGTTGTATCTAAAGAGATAGGTAGCTTAAAGCGTGAAGGTAAGGACGCCAGTGACTTGGTTGAAGAAATGGGGCAAGTGGGAGAAAATATTAAAATTTTAGATAATCAGGTCCGAGAAATTGATGAGAAGATGGAAAGTATCATTATGGCTATCCCCAATATACCCCATGAGAGCTTACCCATTGGACCAGATGAAAGTTTTAATCGGGTGGAAAGAACCTGGGGTGAGCCAACAAAATTTGATTTTGAGCCTAAAGCTCATTGGGATTTAGGGGAAATGCATGATATCCTAGATTTTGAAAGAGCTGCCAAGGTAACAGGGGCAAGATTTACTATATACAAAGGCTTAGGAGCCCGTTTAGAAAGATCTTTAATTAGTTTTATGTTGGATGTACATACTACTGAACATGGTTATACGGAAGTATTACCTCCCTTCATGGTTAATAGACAAAGTATGACTGGAACTGGTCAATTACCCAAATTTGAAGAAGATTTATTTAAGGTAAATAATACAGATTATTTTTTAATTCCCACAGCTGAAGTACCTGTTACCAACATTTATAAAGATGAGATTTTAAATGAAAAAGATCTACCTATTCTGCATTGTGCTTATAGCCCTTGTTTCAGAGCGGAAGCTGGTGCTTATGGTAGAGATACTAGAGGTTTAATTCGTCAACACCAATTCAATAAAGTAGAACTAGTAAAATTCGCTCATCCTGAAAATTCTTATGAAGAATTAGAAAAACTAACAAATAATGCGGAGAAAATTTTACAATTATTAGAGCTACCTTACAGGGTTGTAACCTTAGCTACAGGAGATATTGGTTTCTCTGCAGCAAAAACCTATGACTTAGAAGTTTGGTTGCCAAATTCCAATACCTATAGAGAAATCTCTTCTTGTAGTAATTTTGAAGATTTCCAGGCTAGAAGGGCTAATATCAGATTTAAAGGGGATAAAGGAAAACCTCAGTTTGTTCATACTTTAAATGGTTCTGGCTTAGCAATAGGGAGAACAACAGCAGCTATTTTAGAAAATTATCAACAGGAAGATGGATCCATTAAAATACCTAAGGTTTTACAGAAGTATATGGGAGTAGAAGTAATAAAGTAGAAATGTGAGTGGGATGACTCACTGGATATTTCTTGGGTCAGTGTTTAAGTGTGATGTCTCGGAGGAGCTTCTTGGGGTCAGTGGGTAAGAAAAAGCTTGCTCACTGTCACTCAGAATAGCTTGTAAGTTGTCACACTGACATACATC
>JAAZJU010000198.1 GCA_012800195.1 Clostridia bacterium | reverse complement strand
CTTGCTTGTTAGAAGCATCTGACAGGCAATCTCTCTGGTTAGAAATATCTGACCTGGTAAATTTACTTATTAGATTTTTCTATGTCACAGCGGCATATCCGGGAATATTCACTTGCATTGTGGCACTGACCAATAAGCTAAACGTATAAGCCATAATGCTTACACACTGACCCAAGGAGTGGGCTAGAAAGCCGTCACACTTACACACTTATTAAAAAAAAGGGGTGATTATTGTGTATTGTGAAGAATGCCAAAAAAGGCCAGCTAATGTTCATCTTGTAAAAATAGTAAACGGTAACAAGGTTGAAAAAAATTTATGTGAACAATGTGCCATGGAGGCCCAGGACCAGTTTGGCTTATACTTTGAAAATGATTTTTCCTTCCCTAATATTTTAGGCAGTATCTTACAAAGTGAGAGTTTCCCTTCTTTAGGTAATATCAATGTTAAGAATATGAGTTGTGATAAATGTGGGCTTACTTATAATCAGTTTGTTAAGTCAGGCAGGTTGGGTTGCGATAAATGCTACGCTTATTTTGGAGAAAGACTTAATTCTCTCTTAAGAAGGGTCCAGGGAACGACCAGTCATACTGGCAAGTTACCAAAACGTTCTGGTAGCCAGTTGAGACATAAGCAGGAGTTAAAAAGGCTAAAGGATCAACTAAAGCAACTTGTCGCTCGGGAGGAATATGAGGCTGCAGCTGAACTGAGGGATAGAATTAAAGAGCTAGAAAGAAATTACAAAAGGGAATAGGGGGTAGTTCAATTGATTAAAAAAATTGTTGAAGATTCTAGTAGTATCTGGACTCAAGGGACTGGTCAATATCCCGAGGTTGTTTTAAGTTCCCGTATCCGTCTTGCTAGAAATCTGGCCCAATTCCCTTTTCCCCTACAGCAAACTGAAACCTCCAGCAATGGGGTCTTAGAAAGGGTTGCTCAAGCCATAGCCAAGGATAAAAGTTTGGGATTTTATCGACTTGAGGAAATTCCCGAATTACAAAGAATGGTGTTAATGGAAAAACATCTGATAAGTCCAGAGCATGTTCAAAACCCTGAAAATAAAGGTTTAGTAATAAATAAAGACGGTTCAATTAGTATTATGGTCAATGAGGAAGACCATTTAAGGATTCAATGTTTTGAATCTGGTCTTGAGTTGGAAAGGTTATGGGAGAAGGCTAATAGTCTTGATGACCAATTGGAGGAAAGCTTGGATTATGCCTTCGATGAAAAATATGGTTACCTGACCTGTTGCCCCACTAATTTAGGAACGGGGATGAGGGTCTCGGTAATGATGCATTTGCCGGCTTTGGTACTTACTAAACAGGCTGAGAGGATTCTCAGTCAATTATCCAAAGTAGGTATAGCAGTTAGAGGTATCTTTGGAGAGGGGACTGAAACCCTAGGAAATCTTTACCAACTATCCAATCAGTTAACTTTAGGGCAAAGTGAAAAAGATATCCTACTTAATATTAGTGAAATGTCTAAGAAACTTGTTGATCAAGAACTTACTGCTAGAAATTATCTTCTCCAAAATGCCGGCTTAAAAATTGAAGATAAAGCTAAAAGAGCCTTGGGGATATTAACTAATGCCAAAATAATATCTTCTAGGGAAGCCCTAAGTTTAATTTCTGATTTAAGGTTGGGGCAAACATTAAACTTGATTGATAAGATTGATTTGAGATTAATTAATGAATTATTTCTTCTCTGTCAGCCCGCTTTTCTCCAGGTCCTAAATGGATCAGTAATGGATCCAGAGGAAAGAGATATCAAAAGGGCAGAAATGTTTAAAGAAAAATTAATTTAATGGAGGTGTTTAAACATGCTGAATAGATTTACAGAAAAGGCGCAAAAAGTAGTATTTTATGCTCAAGAGGAAGCTAAAAATTTAGGGTACCCTGTTATTGGAACGGAGCATCTTCTCCTCGGTTTGCTAAGGGAGGGTGAAGGTGTTGGCGCAAAGGCTCTAATGGCTTTAGGCATAGATTTAGATAGTGTGAGGAAAACAGTAGAAAAACTTGTCCAGAGAGGGCACAGTGATACTCCAACCTTAGCCCTAGGCTTTACCCCTCGTTCCAAAAAGGTGCTGACCTTAGCTCAGGATGAGGCAAGAAAATGGGGTGTCAACTATGTGGGTACTGAACATATTTTACTAGGTCTAATTAGAGAAGGGGAAGGGGTAGCCGCTCAAGTACTTTTAGATATGGGTGCTAACCCTGATAAAATTCGGAAACAGGTGTTAGCTTTTTTAGGAGGGGCTCCTGGAAATTCCAATATTAGTCCTGATATTCCTAGACAGGTCAATAAAAGCGGGGTAGAAAGAACTAATACTCCTACTCTCAATGAGTTTGGTCGGGATTTAACAGTGCTGGCTAAGGATAATAAAATTGATCCTGTAATTGGTAGACAAAAGGAAATTGAAAGAGTTATCCAGGTCTTAAGTCGCAGAACCAAAAATAATCCTGTCCTTATTGGGGAACCTGGTGTTGGTAAAACAGCCATTGCTGAAGGCTTAGCTCAAAAAATAATTGATGGCGATATTCCTGAGGTCTTAAAAAACAAAAGAGTTGTAGCTTTGGATATGGGCGCCTTATTAGCAGGCTCTAAATATCGAGGTGAATTTGAAGAAAGATTGAAGAAAGTAATGGATGAGATTAAGCCCGCGGGTAATGTAATTCTCTTTATCGATGAAATGCATACCTTAATTGGAGCTGGTGCTGCTGAGGGTGCCATCGATGCTGCTAATATTTTAAAACCTGCCTTGGCTAGAGGGGAACTACAGACT
>JAAZJU010000197.1 GCA_012800195.1 Clostridia bacterium | reverse complement strand
CGGTCTAGCCTGTGGAAGACCTATTAGGGGGAAAGTTGCCTTTTTAGGAGGGCCCCTCTACTTTCTTTCAGAATTAAGGAAAAGATTTATAGAGACCTTAGAGTTGGAGGATCACCAAGTTATTTTCCCCAAAAATTCTCAGCTTTATGTAGCTATTGGAGCGGCTTTGTCATCTCTTGATGAAAAGGTAATCTCCTTTAGAACCTTATTAAATAATATTAAGAATTACCAAATGGATTCCGAAGAGGAAATTAATCGCTTAGAAGAATTTTTTGCCAATACAGAAGAATATGAAAAATTTATTCAAAGGCATAAAAAACATGTTGTTAAAAGAAAGGAATTGGACTCCTATAAAGGCAATTGCTTTTTAGGAATTGATGCAGGGTCTACTACCACCAAGATGGCTCTTATCGATGAGGAAGGTTACCTTCTTTATACTTATTATGGTAGTAATGAGGGGAGTCCTCTTAATTCATCTATCAAAGTACTCAAGGAAATCTATGCACTTTTACCCAAAGAAGCTAAGATTGTTAATTCCACGGTGACAGGATATGGAGAAGCTCTACTAAAGTCCGCTTTAAAAGTGGATATTGGTGAAATAGAAACCATAGCCCATTATAAAGCTGCAGAATTTTTCTGCCCAGGGGTAGACTTTATCTTAGATATTGGCGGCCAAGACATGAAGTGTCTAAAAATTAAAGATGGAGTTATTGAAAGTATCCATTTAAATGAAGCCTGTTCTTCTGGCTGTGGTTCATTTTTAGATACCTTTGCTACTTCTTTAGGTATGAGTATCGAGGAATTTGCCCAAGAGGCCTTAAGAGCTAAAAATCCTGTAGACCTTGGTTCTCGTTGCACTGTTTTTATGAATTCCAGGGTTAAACAGGCTCAAAAGGAAGGGGCCACAGTAGGAGATATTTCAGCAGGGTTATCTTATTCTGTAATTAAAAATGCCCTCTATAAAGTAATTAAAGTAAAAAATCCCCAAGAGCTAGGGGAGAAAATAGTGGTGCAAGGAGGGACTTTTTATAACGATGCTGTATTAAGAAGCTTTGAGCTTCTCTCTGGAAGGGAAGTTATTAGGCCCAATATTGCAGGAATAATGGGTGCCTTCGGAGCAGCTTTAATTGCCAAAGAAAGATATCAAGGGGAGCAATCAACCTTGGTAAAGGCCAATCAGCTAGAGGATTTTCAGTTGAAAACCATTATATCTAGGTGTAAATTATGTGCCAACAATTGTTTATTAACCATTCATAAGTTTGGTAATGGGGAAAGTTTTATTTCTGGCAATAGATGTGAAAGAGGAGCAGGTAAGGCTAAAGAGGAAAATCTTCTGCCCAATTTATTTAAATATAAGTATGAAAGATTATTTAGTTATAAACCATTAGAAGATGCTGAAGCCAAAAGAGGACGAGTCGGTATTCCAAGGGTGTTAAATATTTATGAAAATTACCCCTTTTGGTTTACTTTCTTTACTCAATTAGGTTTTAAAGTAGTTCTGTCTGGTAGATCTTCTAATAAAATCTACGAAAAAGGAATTGAAACAATCCCCTCAGAATCAGTATGTTACCCTGGCAAGCTTGTGCATGGTCATATTATGGATCTTGTAGAAAAGGATATAAAATTTATTTTTTACCCCTCAATAACCTGGGAGAAAAAAGAACAAAAAGAGGCGGATAATAGTTTCAACTGTCCAATTGTAATCTCCTATCCAGAGGTTATTAAGAATAATGTGGATGTGCTCAGAAAAAAGGGGATATTATATCTACATCCTTTCCTTCCCTATGATAACCCTAAAGAAATGGTAAAAAGGTTATCAGAAGAGCTTGAGGTATTTAAGATAAGCAAGAGTGAAATTGCTAAGAGCTTAGCTTTAGCCTATCAAGAGCAAGAAAATTATAAGAAGGATATGGAAAAGGCAGGTATAGAGACTCTTAAATTAATTAGAGAAAAGGGCATTAAAGGAATAGTTTTAGCTGGTAGGCCTTACCATACGGATCCAGAAATAAATCATGGAATTCCAGAATTGATAAACTCTCTTGGAATGGCAGTCTTTACAGAGGATTCCTTAGCTCATCTAGGGAAAGTTGAAAGACCCCTTAGGGTAGTAGATCAATGGGCATATCATTCCCGCTTATATGCAGCAGCTAGCTT
>JAAZJU010000196.1 GCA_012800195.1 Clostridia bacterium | reverse complement strand
TTAGCCTGTTTTTTTCCTAAAAACCCTAGGTTCTATTTGTGGTGCCCTTCTTTAATCCTTTTGTTTGTTTACTTTAAAAATCTCTCGTTGACATATCACCAGATTGCTCTTCTGAAATTTAATATTTATGCATTACCATAATATTTTACCTGTTCAAGGATAAAAAGGGAAGTTTCTATTCTAAATGTTCAAATAAATTTTTAAATGTTACAATATGTTAGGGGGTGAGTATGTGGCTAAATTAGCGGAGATAACAAGGGATGTTCAACATATTGCCGAAGCCATTGCCAGTGTAATGGGGGTGGATGTCACTATTGTTGATAATCATCTTTATCGTGTTGCTGGAACTGGGCAATATTTTACTTCTACCTGGGAGCAGGTGGATAGCAGCTCGGTTTTTCAACGAGTAATAGAAAAAGGCAAAGGCTACATGGTGCGAGATCCAGCCACTGATCCTCTTTGTAGAGAATGTGGTGTAAGAAGTAAATGTAAAGAGTTTGGGGAGGTATGTACTCCCATTAATGTCAATAATAAAACCATTGGGGTTATTGGGTTAATTGCCTTTAATGAGGAACAAAGGGCCAGGCTTTTTAGTAATCCTGAAAACTTAATGGCCTTTTTAGAAAGAATGGCTGATTTAATTGCAGCAAAATTACTGGAGAAAGAGAAGACCAATCACCTTTTAATGTTGACCAAGCAAATGGAAGCGGTTTTTGAGTCTCTAGATGTAGGAATCATAGCTATCGACGAAAAGGGCTATATTTTACAATATAATCATGCGCTCCAAGAAACAATGGATTTAAAAATATTTAAAATTGGAGCAAAAATGCAAGAAATATTACCTGCCTTTGAATTAATAAATCAAGAGGTTTCATCAGGTAAGGTTATAAAAAATCATGAATATGTGATTAGTCATAATGGGAAAAAGATTAGAATAATTGCTACTGTTAATCCTGTGATGATCGAAGGAAAAATGACAGGAACTATTTTCATCATTAAGAAGGTGGAACAGGCTCTCAGAGACGTAAATGATGTGATAGGTTATAATTTCAATAATACTTCATTTAATACCATAATTGGTGGAAGTAATGCTTTAAACGATGTTAAGGAAAAAGCGCTGAAAGCATCTTTATCATCTTCCACTGTTTTAATTCAAGGAGAAAGTGGGACTGGCAAAGAACTCTTTGCTCGGGCCATTCATTCCTTTAGCCCTAGAAAAGACAAGCCTTTTGTGGCTATTAACTGTGCTGCTATACCCGAACAGCTTTTAGAAAGTGAACTTTTTGGTTATGAACAGGGAGCCTTTTCAGGAGCAGCTAGAGGAGGAAAAGCTGGGAAGTTTGAACTGGCTCATGAGGGGACCCTATTCCTTGATGAGATTGGAGATATGCCTTTGCATTTGCAAAGCAAACTTTTACGAGTGCTACAGGAAAGAAAGGTAGATCGAGTTGGGGGAAGGGAGCCTATTCCCATAGATGTGCGTATAATTGCAGCAACCAATAAGGATCTAGAAGAGAAAGTATCTCTAGGAGAATTTCGAGAGGATCTTTATTTTCGCCTAAATGTGATCCCCTTATTTATTCCCCCATTAAGGGAGCGGAAAGAAGATATTCCTATTCTTATGGATTTCCTTTTAGAAAAATGCAATCAAAAGTTAGGTAAAAAAATTAAAGGATTTGAAAAAGAGGTAGTTGAATTACTTGGAAATTATCAATGGAAAGGTAATGTGCGAGAGCTAGAAAATACCATTGAATATGCAGTAAATATGGAAACAAAAGAATGGATAAGTATTAATAACTTACCTCAGAAATTTAGAAAGGTCAAAGTAAATACTGAGGAAAACAAGGGAAGTACAATCCAAAAAATCGAAGAGATGGCCATTCGGGAGGCTCTAGCAAATGCTAAATCTAGAGAAGAGGCAGCAAAATCTCTAGGGATAAGCAGGGCTACCTTATTTAGAAAAATCAAAGCCTACGGTATTAAATAATAAGGTGCAGTATCAAATTGAGATTAAGTATCAATTTGATACTGTTTTTTTGTTGCAAAATGATACTATTGGGCTGTTTTATAGCCCTTTATCTTGGCATGGTTCTTGCAATATAAGATAGTAGACACACTATAAATACAGCATATGGAGGGTTTGTAATGAAAGATTATCAGTTTATTATAGAAATATTAAAGAAAGAAGTTGTACCAGCCCTGGGTTGCACTGAACCAGTAGCTATTGCTTTAGCTGCTGCAAAAGCTAGGGAAATCATACAAGGAGAGCCTCAAAAAATAAAGATTAGAGTAAGCAGCAATATCTTTAAAAATGCCATGGCGGTAGGAATTCCCGGAACTGATAGGGTGGGCATTGATATTGCTGGGGCTTTAGGGGTCTTTTGTGGAGACAGCCAAAGGGGCTTAGAAGTATTAGCAGAAGTAGAAGAAGAAAAATTAACTGAAGCTATCAAATTTGTAGATGAGAATAAGGTTGATGTTCAGTTAGTTCCCCAAAACGGTGTATTTATTGAGGTTATAGTTCAAACCAATATGGGAACTGGTCGTTGTATCATCGAAGATAATCATACCAACATAGTTTTAGTGGAAAAAGAAGATCAATCTGGCAAAAGAACTTGGCGAAATAGAAGCGAAATCCAGGATGCCAATCATGATTATAGGGAACAGTTAGAATGGCTAAAAAATAAGAAGGTTGCAGAGATTGTAGATTTGGTCCAAGAAATTCCCTTTGAAGATATTGCTTTTATGCTTGAGGGAAAAGAAATGAATTTAAAAGTTGCCAAAGCTGGATTGGAGCAGAAAGTAGGTCTAGGAGTGGGATATTATACCCAAAAAGATCATTTAACTATGGAAAATTATGCCGCTACCTTAACTGCTGCCGCCTGTGATGTTAGGATGGCTGGTGTAAAATTGCCTGTAATGAGTAGCGCTGGAAGTGGGAACCATGGATTAACTGCTATTTTACCAATTGTAGCTGTAGCGGAAAAACTAGAAAAAAGCGATGAAGAATTGGCAAGGGCTCTAGCTCTTAGTCATTTAATCACTATTTATATTAAATTGTTTACAGGAAAACTATCACCAATTTGTGGCTGTGCTGTTGCTGCTGGAACCGGAGCCGGTGCTGGGATTGCCCTTTTAATGGGGGGAGATATTCAGGTTATTGAGGGGACCATTAAAAATACAGCAGCTAATATCACAGGGATGATTTGTGATGGAGGAAAAATAGGTTGTGCCTTAAAGCTCTATAATGCTACTATTTCTGCTTGTTTATCAGCAAAACTTGCTACAGAGGGTGTAGTGGTACCGGCTGATAATGGGATTATTCATGAAAACATTGAACAAACAATCATAAATATGGGCGAATTAAGTTATCCAGGTATGGAAAAAACAGATCAAGTAATTTTGCAAATTATGTTAAACAACAAAACCAAAGGCTGTGCCTAATCAAACAGTGGGGTAACCCCACTGTTTTACTTTTTGGTAAGAGAAGGTAAAATAGTGGTAGAACAAATTATTATACAGAAAAGAGGAGTGAAATGAATATCGAGGTAACGGTTCTTTGTGAGAATAGCGTCTTTAATAGAGTGGGAGCTATAGCTGAACATGGATGGTCAGTATTTATCCAAACAGATTATGGGAATTATCTTTTTGATACTGGTCAAGGTTTAGCTTTAATTAATAATGCTCGGGTTTTAAGAAAGGACTTAACCACTA
>JAAZJU010000195.1 GCA_012800195.1 Clostridia bacterium | reverse complement strand
TTACCTGCATCCACACTAGTCACTCTTTTTGCCAAATAAAAGGCAAAAATAAGGGCCAGGATTCCTGCAGCAGGAGCCCAGATTGTAAAATTCATTATTTAATTCATCCTCCTTAATTTCTTCACAAAATAGCTACAATTACTAAAAGAAAATAGCAACAATAAAGGTTAAAATCATAAAAGCAATAGCAAAAATTGTTGATAGCTTACTCAACAAATTGTCCATACCTTTTTTCTTACCAAATATGGTCTCCGCACCACCAGCTATTGCACCTGATAAACCAGCACTTTTACCAGATTGTAATAAAACAGTAGCTATTATGCCAATGGAAGCAATGATTTGAAGAATCGTTAGAAAGATTTTCACTCTTTACACCTCCCTTTAAAACTTAGTGACTAGTGACCTTTCTACTGAAAGCTCGCATATTAATTCAGATTATCAGAAAAATCTTATCCATAAGTTACATTTTAACAAATCCTTAAGTATTAAACAATAAAAAAGCATTGAACAATTTTTTAAAGGTTACTTTTTCGTTATTCGTTACGGAAATTTATAAGCTAAGGAAAAATACAATTTCCTACATCATTTATGTAAATAATAATAAGGTCTAGAACAGTGATTCTAGACCCTCTTAATTTATCCCATAAGATTATATAAGTTTTTCATTCCTTTGTAAACTGCAGTTTCATCTAATTCTTCTTCGATTCTTAATAGTTGGTTATACTTAGCTACTCGATCAGTTCTGGAGGGAGCCCCTGTTTTAATTTGACCCGCATTGGTAGCCACTGCTATTTCCGCAATGGTTACATCCTCAGTTTCACCGGAACGATGGGAAATTACCGCTGTATAACCAGCTCTTTTGGCCATTTCAATGGCATCTAAAGTCTCAGTTAGGGTTCCTATTTGATTGACCTTGATTAAGATACTATTAGCAGTCTTTGTTTCTATGCCCTTGGCTAACCTTTCCGTATTAGTTACAAAAAGATCATCCCCAACTAGCTGAACCTTGTTTCCTATTTTATCAGTTAACAATTTCCATCCCTGCCAGTCTTCTTCATCAAGACCATCCTCAATGGAGATTATCGGATATTTATTAACTAACTCACTATAAAAATCAACCATTTCCTCTGAACTCCTAGTTAGACCCTGCCCTTCAAAATGATAAGCTCCGTCTCTATATAATTCAGTGGCCGCTACATCTAGGGCTAAGAATATATCTTCTCCTGGCTTATAACCAGCTTTATGAATTGCCTCTACTATTACATCCAAGGCCTCTTCATTAGAAGCTAGATTAGGGGCAAAACCACCTTCATCACCTACAGCTGTATTATAACCCCTACCTTTTAATACCTTTTTCAAGCTATGGAATACTTCTACACCCATTCTTAAAGCTTCAGAAAAGCTTTCAGCTCCTATAGGCATAATCATAAATTCTTGAATATCTACATTATTATCAGCATGCTTACCACCATTTAGAATATTCATCATTGGTACTGGAAGAGACTTAGCATTTACGCCCCCAATATACCTATATAATGGCATACCAAGACTTTCAGCAGCGGCCTTAGCAACAGCTATAGATACCCCTAGAATTGCATTAGCCCCTAATTTCCCCTTATTATGGGTACCATCCATATCAATTAGCATTTGGTCTATGCCTGCTTGATCAAAGGCACTTAAACCAACCAGGGCTGGACCTATTAAAGCGTTAACATTAGTTACTGCTTCTAGAACCCCTTTGCCTAAAAATCTTTCAGGATCACCATCCCTTAGTTCCACTGCTTCAAAAGCCCCAGTAGAAGCTCCAGATGGCACCATAAACCGACCTAAACTACCATCTTCTAGATAAACATCAACCTCTACAGTGGGATTACCCCTAGAATCTAGTACTTCCCTTGCATATACATCTGTAATTATTGACATATTTTAAAAACCTCCCTCTTTTTAAACGGTTTTCCGTCATTTCGCGGGCGCGCGAGCACGTTTTTACTTCTTAGCTAGTCTGCAAGACAGTGGGTGAGTGGGCAAGTGAGCGAGAAATTTTGTCTAGCTAGTTAGTCGGTGCCACGATGATAAGGAAATATTCTATGATGTGTGACGATGAAAGTGAATATGCTGGGATGTGTCATAGTGCCACGATGCAAGTGAATATTCCCGGATGTGCCGCTGTGACATAGAAAAATCTAACAAGTAAATTTACCTGGTC
>JAAZJU010000194.1 GCA_012800195.1 Clostridia bacterium | reverse complement strand
GGTTGCACTTCCTGCACCTTATAGCCCTGCGCTACCAAATACTTTAGATCTCTGGCTAGGGTTGCGGGGTTGCAAGATACATAGACCACTCGCTCTGGCTTGGCCTCGACAATTGCCTCTAGGGTTTCTGGAGCACACCCTTTCCGAGGGGGGTCCACTACAATCACATCAGCCCTACCACCTTCACCCACCCATTGGGGTAACCACTCTTCCGCCTTACCTATAATAAATTCAGTATTTTTAACTCCGTTAATCCTTGCATTTTCCTCTGCATCTTTAATTGCCGCTTCTACTATTTCTATTCCAATAGCTTTATGAGCTTTTTGGGCCATAAACAGGGTAATGGTACCAATACCACAATAAGCATCGATAACTGTTTCACAACCTGTTAATTGTGCATATTCAAAGGCCTTGGCATATAAAACATGGGCTTGGAGGTTATTAACCTGGAAGAAGGATTGAGGGGAGATATTAAAGATAAAATCACCTAGGTTATCTTGAATTACTGCCTTGCCCCGAACTAGTCTATCCACCCTACCTAAGATATGGGGGCTTTTTCCCTGATTAATATTTTGATAAATACTTACTACCTCAGGGAATTGGCTAACAATTTCTTCAGCCACAGGTTCTAAAAGCCATTCATTATTATTAGTTACAAAGACCACCATTATCTCCCCAGTGGCTTTGCTTTCTCGAACCATAACATTTCTAAGATAGCCTTTTTGAGTTTTCCGATCAAAGGCTTTTATTTTATGTAAATTGAGTTTTTCTTCTATAAAGTGTACTAAATCATTTACCTTTTCACTAAAGAGAAAGCTTTCCTTACCAGGGACAAAATCATAAGAGCCTGGTTCATAGAAACCAAGGCGGATACCTTCTGCTCCTTCTCCTACCTGAAACACCCCCTTATTGCGATAACGCCAAGGGTTGTCCATCCCCAAGGTGGGTAAAACCTGTACATTTTCAAGGCTTCCTATCTTTTTCAGAGCATCCTCCACCATTTGTCTTTTTAGTTCTATTTGTCTAGGATATTTAATATGTTGAAGCTGACAGCCCCCACAATTACTAAACCACTCACAAGAGGCTTCTACTCTATCCTGACTAGAAATCAAGATCTCTTGTAATTGCCCCTTGCCAAAGTTTTTCTTTACTTCCGTGATCTTTACTAAGACTTCTTCCCCTGGTATAGCATTTGCTACGAAAACAGCAAAATTTTTTATTCTACCTATTCCTTCCCCGGCATGGGATAGACCAGTGATTTTCATTTCGTATATTTCATCTATCTTAATGGGTTTAGTCATTGGTGACACTTACCTCCCTAAAATTACCATCTAATCCATTATAGCTTGGGTGGATTTTAATTGGTATATACTTTCTTCCTCTCGTTAATGCTAAATAAGGTGATATTTATGTCTACTATACAGGAATTTCTTAAAACACTACAAGGCTGTTTTCAAGCTCCCCTCAATATTCCTGAGGAAAATACTTACCTTGATTTAAGCCTGACCAAAAGGATAACTGCAGAGCTTCTTACTCAGAACAAAGATCTTCTTCCTGCCCAAGACTTAATAGCTGAAGGGGTTTGTTTAGTCATTGAGACTCTCAAGGACTGTCATCTTACCAAGGCCAAGTTAGGGATTAATGAGCTTCTTAAAGCTTATCTTTTAAATATTAATGAAGAAAATCAAGAAAAGGTTACAGAAATATTCTTGGATTACCTTTATGAAATATATCTTTATAGTCTTAAGGATAGTTTCCCTTATACAGATTTGCTTTGGGGATATCTAAGCCAATGTTTTTTTCCTATTGCTATGTTTCTCATTGAAGAAGGATATATTGATGGCTGTCAGGTTTTTTTATTAAAGACTGCCTATATGGGTAAAATTGCTGCCCAGAAAGGATTACATACCAGTAGTATTCAAGAATTTCTCCACACCCTAGAGCTTAGAGCTCAAGAACTGGGCTATGAGGATTTAGGAGCTACTGCCAAAAACCATCGTTTTAATCTGGAACTATTTTAGGAGGTGTAAAATGTCCTCTTTACATCCCTTTATTGTTATTAGTATGATTGGTGGTCTTTTTACCTTATTGGGTTCAGTAGGTATTTTTATCTCTATAATTATTCAACGCAAGGTAGAAAGACTCCAGGCTATTTTAGAAGAATTTATTGATCTTTCTTATAAAAGTGACTTAAATCTCAGTGGCAATATGTATAACTTAATCGAAAAGTACCAGATGCATTATCACTTGCCCGATACCCCTCGATCTATTTTGCAATTCTATATAAATATTACCCTAGGGCTAGTGATTTTCCTCTGGCTCAGCCTTTATTTTATTTCTTATGATTTAACTTCCTTTAGTTTCTTCCATCTTCTTTATCTATTACCTCTGGTATTGACGGCTATTGTTATGTTTTGGTTTAGAAAACTCTTTCAATATTTAATAAATATTGATGAAACGCCTCTCTTGGGGTCAATTATCCCACCTCCTAAAAAGCTAAGAAGTATTTCCTATTTATCAAGCTTTATAAATGTCTCGGTAAAATCCGTGTTGAAACAAGCTCGTTTAAGCCTCGTGATAAAAAAATGTGATTTTAATGACCCAACTAGTCCTTGGACCGTGCTACTTAAGGAAGAGCTATCCTTTGATGATTTCTTTTATAATTTAATCATTTTCGATGATCAAGATCCCCTATTCTTTTCCTTTGGGGAAATTCTCTTTGATTTTCCCTGTGATGGAATAACTGGTAAACCCTCCCCCATTAGAAGAAATATTAATGTTCCTTTAGGAGATATTAAAGAATTAAGGAATACAGAAGAATTAAAAGCTACTCTCTTAATTTTTACCATGGGTGAAAAATACCCTTTAAACTATCAGTTTAAATTAAAACAAGGAAGCAATTTTTTTGCTCCCTCGGATAATCCTGAAGTTTCTATTGACCATCAGATAATCTATTCTATTTTAGATGATAAAATTAAAATCATTAAAAATGATAGTTCTCTACCTTACCTAGATGAATTTAAGTCTTTGTTTAAGTTAAATAATACTCGCTTGTATTTACCGAAAATTCCTGAGGGGAGAATCAGCAAAGAGGATTTAAAAACTTCTCATGAATCCCCTTTCGTTGATTGAACCTGGGAACCTGTAACCCAAAAGTCAAAGGGGGGTACTTGTTCCTTTTGGAGATATTCTAATATTTCCTCTTCCTCTATTTGGCGGTGATTAAATACTATCAACTGAGCCTCATACCCTGGTTTTATTTTACCCCATTGGATTTCTAAAAGTTCACTCCGTAATCCAGTAAGCTTATAAAAACCTGTCACTATATCTTCTGCTTCCTGATTAATCTTAGGTAAGATGACCACCTGAGTCATACTGTCCCTCTCCAATTCAGCTAAAGTTGTAGACCCTTGCAATAAATCAGCCACAGACTTATTTAGCCACTCTTCTCTGGGACTATCACAAATCACCAGTCTATTTAAGGGATAACGCTTTAAAGCAGAGGCAAGGTCCCTGGTAACCCAATCCGGATGGGCTAGCCAGTCCACCTTTTGGGGGGCAATTGTGAAACCTGCGAAGTTATAAACAACTGCTCCTGTAGTCTTGAGATTAGGGCCTAATTCCACTATTTTGTTATCTTTAATACCTATCTGGGCCCGATAAGGCTCCTGGCCAGTACCATCGATGATGAAACCATTGGTTAAAACCAAATCATAATGAGGTTCATAGTTAGCCATCCCGTTGCTAATAAAAACCACTGAAAAGCTAAGGAGTAAGACACTAATAGCTAAACCCGCTAGCTTTAACAATTTCATTATTTCACCTCGCCCTTATCGCCCCTGGACCTCATCTTATAAGGTTGTGGGGAGGGGATAAAGAATAAGAAAACACATAATCCCATTCCAGGCACTATGGGCCATCATGGGGGCATAAATAGTTCCTGACTTTTCGTAGAGCCAATTAAGCCATATTCCACCGAAAACTAAGGGTATCATGCGCACCAAATCATAATGAAGACCACCAAAAATCAGGGATGTCACTATAATTCCCCATTTTACCCCTATTCTCCTCCTTAAAGCAGGATAGAGTAGGCCTCGAAAATATAGTTCTTCACTGATTGGAGCAAAGATTGCTGTTACTAGAAAGGGAATAAATATTTCCCAAGATGTCTCTGCTTTTAAAATTATTTCAGTGATGGGCTGAGGATCTACTTCAATGGGTACTAAATAGTTAATTAAAGCGCCCAAGAAAACTACACTTATAAAGAGGACGATCCCATTTAACAAACCAATCTTCAGCCAATACCCCAAACGATTTCTCACTAAACCTAAAGCTTTTAAGTCCTGACCATGGACTAATTTCACTATAAACAAAATAAGTGAAAGAAATAATCCTGTCTGGATTATGCTACTAAGTAAGAGCTGATTAAGTTGTGTTGGTCCTCCTGGGAAGAGTTCCACAATATTCAGTAAAAAACCGCTGCCAAATTTTCTAAACATAAAGGCGGTTAAATTAACCAATACTAAAACTAATAAAGCTTCAATTATTCCCCAAGGAGGATGAATAGGTGATTTTTGTTCCATCATTTTGCTCCTAAAACTTTTTAATCAATACATTATAACATTATACTGCATAGGAGGTTAAAAATATGCTAGCATGGTACTTTATTTTCACAGTTATTCTTTTAATGGTAATTATTCTCTTCCTAAGTAAAGATGGTAATAAAACCTTTAGTGGTTTAAAAGATTATATCCCCCAGTTTAAAACTGAAGTCGGTCAAGAGTTAACTCCTCAAGATAGAAGAAAAACAGAAAGCTGGGCCGAAAAAATTTCTGGTAGGAGTCTCCCTTATTATGAAACTATTTTATCTTTTGTACTTCAGTCCCCTACTAAACTAATGGCTAAATGGACTATTGGAAATAATCTTAAAGAAGAGCTAACTGAAAAATACGGGGAGAACTTTTTCCAAGAAAATCAAAGTATTGTTCGCATATTTCACCTAAACGCAGTCCCGAAAGCCTATGTGGAAGATATTAAAGTAGAGTTGGATAAGGGACAAGCTGAAATAGAATTGCATGCCCCCGGTGAAACTCTGAATGGTCAAATAGGTATCTTAACCTCTACCGAGGAGTTTATTTCTCTAGCCCAATCCAATGATGTGATAATTCCTAAAGAAAGTTAAGTCTTATAGAAGTATCCAATTGGCAATTGTGACAAAAGTAGTTGAAAAAATTGCTACTCGAAAAGCATGATTCCGATTCCATTTATAACAGAGAGTAAAAGGAGTGGTCTTAATTAATCCTGCTGATACAATACTAAAGGGAGCAATGGGACAAACCACTGTTGCCGTTTGCCAGGCTCCTAATAAAGTTAGGGCAAAGGCAATAGGATGAAGCCCTAATGTTTCAGGACTAAGGGCTAAGCCTAAGACTGTTACAATAATTACCATATGAACCCCTAAAGCACCCAAAAGCAGAGCAAAAAACATAATGACAGCAATAACTACAAAGGTATAATAACCCACGATGCTTTGGAACATACTTTCTATTACACCCTTTAAGGGGGTATTAGCCAAAACCACTCCGAAAAAACCTACTGCAAGGAAAAAAACAGATTCGTTTTTAACCTGCAAAACAGTACTAGGATACTCCTTTAATTGAGCCAAAAATTCAGGAAATTTTTTGATAAGAGCTGCCCACGCTGAGCCATAAATAACTGCAATTGCGCTTACTAAGAGCATCATACTACTAAAGGAGAATAATTTTTCCCCTATAATTACGGCTAAGAATAAACCCAATAATACAATTCCTAGCTGTTTGAACTTATCGCTATTTTCTGTAGTGACTTTTATTGCTTGTAAATTAGCTGAAGTTTGACTTTGTAAATCTTGATCTTTGTAAAAGAAGAAAAGTCCCATCATGAACAATCCAATACCATAGAGGAATCCCCAGAGTACATATTCATTAAAGGAAACTCCCGTATAGTAAAGGGCCAAGTTCACAGATCCAAAGTAAGGGGACCAGGCAATACTGGAAGTAAAGCCCACTAGAAAAACCTTAGCTAAAAACTTGGTGGGGAATTGAATTTCCTCTATTATTCCATGAATAATTCTTACTGAGCCTAGATTAGTTATGGAGGATAAACCAAATAAGATCCCCGTTAAGACCGTAAAGAGGCTGAAAACTTTGTTGGAGTACCTACTAATAAAATGATGAAAGGAGTCTAAATATCCTCCTAATCTCAAGGGAATGGATAAAATAGGGACCACTACAAAAAGAATTGTTAAAGGAAGGTTTTTCGTGATTCCTTCCAACCAAATCCCATAATCCAAATTATATTTCCAAAAGAGGATATGGCCTAGTAATAAGCCCATTACACTAAAATAAAAGGGGATCCCCCTCGCTAAAATTAAGCCGAGCAAAAGTACCAAGGTTATTAAAGCTATTTTCATTTTTATTAAAGCCTCACTGGGGAAAAACTCCCCAGTGAAAACCACTATAATTAATAACAACATAGCCAAAACATAGGCTCGCTCTAAAAATTTATTTACCATTGTGATTACTCAGCTCTTTCTTAAAAGCACTTTAGCCTCTAGGACTAAAGTGCTTTTTATTTTAGGCAAGTTCTTCTAAAGCCTCTTGTAATAGTTTATTAACCAGCCCTGGGTTAGCTTGACCCTTAGTAGCTTTCATCACTTGACCTACTAAGAAGCCCATGGCTTTTTTCTGGCCCCCTAGATAATCTTCTACAGATTTAGGGTTGTCAGCCATGACTTCTTGAATAACTTGTTTTAATTGTCCTTCATCGGATATTTGTACTAAACCTTTTTCTTTAATAATTACCTCGGGATCTTTTCCTTCCTCAAACATTTCCGCAAATACTTTTTTGCCTATCTTACCGCTTATTGTTCCCTTCTCAACTAAACTAAGTAATTTAGCTAAATACTCAGGGGTAATTTTAACTTCCGTAATTTCCAGATTATTAGCATTAAGCAACCTGAGGAATTCACCCATTATCCAGTTACTAACTACTTTAGCATCCTGACCTAAAGCCACTGTTTTTTCATAAAACTCAGCTAGTTTACGGGAACTAGTGATAACTTCTGCATCATAAGCAGGTAAACCATGTTCCATTATGAAACGATTTTTCTTCACATCAGGTAATTCTGGTAAAGTAGCTCTGATTTCTTCCACCCATTCTGGGGTTACCTCAATGGGAGGTAAATCTGGTTCAACCATACCACGATAATCAGGCTCGTCTTTTACCCGCATAGCTACGGTTATCCCTTTGCTTTCATCCCAAGTTCTGGTCTCAGGTAGCACCTGACCACCCTCTTCTACTACTTCAATTTGTCTCTCTATTTCATATTCAATGGCCCTTTGTACAGCTCTAAAGGAGTTTAGGTTTTTAATTTCTGTTTTAGTGTTAAATTCCTTACTGCCCACGGGACGAATAGAAACATTGGCGTCGCATCTTAAAGAGCCTTGTTCCATCCTTAAATCAGAAACATCAGTATACTCTAAGGTATTCTTTAACTTTTCCAAATAAGCTTTTGCTTCCTCTCCGGAGCGAATATCTGGAGCACTTACTATTTCAATCAAAGGAACACCTGAACGATTATAATCAACTAAAGATGAAAGGGCACTAGAAATTGTATCACCTTGATGCGTTAATTTCCCGGCATCTTCTTCCATATGAATATGGTGAATATTAATCCGCTTACTTTCTCCCTCCACCTCTATATCTAAATGTCCCCCAATAGCAATAGGTATTTCTAATTGGGAAATCTGTAAAGCCTTGGGCATATCTGGGTAGAAATAATGCTTACGATTAAATTTACTAAGTAATGAAATATCACAATTAAGTGCTAAACCTGCCTTAGCCGCATATTCTAACACACTTTTGTTTAAAACGATGGTGCTACCTGGTAAGCCAAGGCAGACAGGACAAACATTGGTATTAGGTTCAGAGCCAAATTCTGTGGAACAGCCACAAAATATCTTGGTCTGGGTTTTTAACTCTACATGGACCTCTAAGCCGATAACTGCTTCATAATTACTCACTAGCTTCCCCTCCTCATTCTATAATGAAGCTTTCAATCTGGTTTGATCAGTATTTTGTTCTATGCTATAAGCAATCCGTAAAAGAGTACCCTCAGCCAATTCTTTACCTATTAGCTGCAGACCCACTGGTTGATTATCAATTAATCCACAGGTCATAGTTAAAGCTGGAATACCCGCTAGATTTACGGGATTAGTATATACTGGGGGTGTTAAAAGACAATCATATTTACTAAAGGCTTGTTCAAAATCCTGCTTGATTAAAGATCTGATTTTTAAGGCCTTTAAATAGATTTCCTCATAACTATCCGAACTTAAAATATATGTTCCCAAGATTATTTTATCTTTAGCTTCGGGCCCAAAGCCTTCGCTTCTAGTTTTAACAAAGAGAGTATCTACATCTTGAGCCCCTGCAGCCCGATAGCCATAACGAACGCCATCATAACGAGCCAAGTTGGAGCTGGCTTCAGCAGTAGCAATAATCTCATAGACCCCTTGGGCGTATTCTGTATGGGGTAAAGAACACTCCTCCACAATAGCTCCTAATTCTTCAAGTTTTTGTGCAACTTCCTTGATTTTATCTACTAGGGCACTGTTTTCATTATTGAAGTATTCCTGGGGCAAACCAATACGCAAGCCCTGAACATCATTCTTTAAAAATTGGGTATAGTCAGGGTACTCAATTTTCAGTGAGGTGGAATCTTTAGCATCATGACCAGCAATAGTGTTTAACACTAAAGCACTATCGGTCACATCCTTTGTTATAGGGCCAATTTGATCTAAAGAAGAGGCATAAGCCACAAGACCATTGCGAGAAACTAAACCATAAGTAGGCTTAAGTCCTACTAGACCATTGGCAACAGCCGTTCTTCTAAGGGAGCCACCGGTATCAGATCCTAAAGCATATACACTTACCCCGTTAGCTACCGCAACTCCTGAACCTTCCCTGGAAGTTGTGGTTTCTAGGGAAAACTCATCCATATTTGTTTTACCTAGGACAATGCCCTCCGCCTCGCAAATCCTCTCAACCACATAAGCATTATAGGGTGGTACAAAGTTATGTAAAATTTTTGAGCCACAGGAGGTAGTAATGCCTTCCGTACAAATATTATCCTTCAAAGCTACAGGTATACCAGCTAAGGGAGAAAGCTCTTCCCCGCGGTCTCGTTTTTCATCAACAGCTTGAGCTGCTTTTAAAGCTTTTTCCTTGGCTATGGTTATAAAAGCTTGGTTTTGTTCATTTATATTTTCAACCTGTTCTAAACATTTTTCAGTTAACTCTAGAGAACTAATCTCTTTTTTGGCTAGTAATGCTTGAAGCTCATGAATGGTTAATTTATTCAATTCCACTACCCTTTCCTCCTTAAATAATTTTAGGTACCTTGAACATTCCTTCTTCTTGATCCGGAGCATTTTGAAGAACTTTTTCTTGGCTTAAGGATTCTTGCAATAGGTCCTCTCTTAGTACATTTTTTATGGACTGAACATGGGCCAAAGGCTCTATTTCACTAGTGTCCACTTGAGCAAGAACCTCCACATCTTGAAAGAGCTTATTGAATTTTTCCAGCTGTCTCTCTTTCTCTTCTGCTGTTAATTCTAGCTGTGCAGTTAGAGCTATCTGCTCTATATCTTGAATAGTTATCTGCATAAAAATTCTCCTTCCTAAAAATTACTTTATTATTTTAAATTTTCTACATCCCTGTGTCTAGTAAGAGAGCAATTTTTTTAACATAGAAAATATCCCCCTATTTACTCCCCCATTAACTTAATAAAACTTTCTTCATCTAAGATAGATACACCAAGTTGTTGAGCTTTGTCATACTTAGAGCCTGGAGATGCTCCTGCTACCACATAGTCGGTTTTTTTACTGACACTGGAGGACACCTTCCCTCCCAAGGATTCGATAAGTTCTTGAGCTTCTTTACGACTATATTTTTCTAAAGTTCCTGTGATAACAAAGGTTTTTCCTACTAGGGCACCTTCTTTTATCTCTGGTATTTCAGACTCCATTTTTACTCCCGCCTGCTTTAGCCTTTCTAAAATAGCTCTATTTTGTTCTTCATTAAAGAAGCTAATTATACTTTGAGCAATTTTAGAGCCGATCTCATGAATAGCAATCAGTTCGTCTTCAGTGGCTTTACTTAATTTATCTATGGAGCCGAAATTTTCCGCCAAGATTTTAGCAGCTTTTTGCCCTACTAAGGGTATCCCTAAAGCAAAAATCAGTTGATGTAGGCTAGCCTCTTTGCTTTTCTCTATACTAGCTAAAAGGTTCTGAGCGGATTTTTCTCCCATTCTTTCTAAATTAACAATGTCCTCAAACTTTAAGTAATATAAATCAGCAAAATTTTTGATTAATTCTTTCTCAAAGAGTAGAGTGACAATACTGGGGCCCAATCCCTCTATATCCATGGCATTACGAGAGGCAAAGTGGATAATCCCTTCTCTAACTTGGGCAGGACAAATGGTTTTACCCGTACACCGGGCTACGGCCTCCCCCTCTAGTCTGACTACTTTAGAGCTACATTCGGGACAATACTCAGGTAAAGAAAAAACCCTTTCCTCTCCAGTTCGTTTCTCCTTCACTACTTCCACCACTTCGGGAATGATTTCCCCGGCCTTTTGTATTACCACATAATCACCAATAAGAATATCCTTTTCCTTAATAAAGTCTTCATTGTGAAGGGTAGCTCGGCTTACAGTAGTACCTGCTAATTTAACTGGCTCTAAGATAGCGTTAGGGGTAACGGCACCAGTCCGGCCTACCTTTACTACTATATCCAATAATCTAGTTATGCCCTGTTCAGCTGGAAACTTATAGGCAATGGCCCAACGAGGACTTTTAGAGGTATATCCTAGTTGTCTTTGTTGCTCCTTATTATTGACCTTAATAACCATGCCATCTATTTCATAGGGTAAATCATGTCTTTTATGTCCCCATTGTTCACAATAAGTAGCTATTTCATTGATATCTTTACTCTTTAATGATTCAATGACACTAAAACCCTGTTCTCTTAAAAACTCCAAATCTTCACTATGGGTATGTATTTCTTTCCCTTCTAGATCCATTACATCATAAACTATAACCCTTAAATCTCTACTGGCAGCAATCTTAGGATTTAATTGACGAATAGAACCTGCTGCTGCATTACGAGGATTGGCAAAAAGAGGCTCCCCTTTTTCTTCCTTCTCTTGATTAAGCTTTTCAAAGGAATCCTTGGGCATATAGGCCTCTCCTCTTACTGCTACAAGAGGAAGGGGTTCCTTTATCCTTAGAGGAACATTACCAATAGTTTTGATGTTGTGGGTAACATCCTCCCCAGTTTCGCCATCCCCTCTAGTAGCCCCTACCTGTAAAATTCCATTTTCATAATAGAGTCCAATGGAAAGACCATCAACCTTATGTTCAACTATAAATTCCACATCTTCCCCTAAGCTATTTACCACTCTACGGTGAAAATCTAAAAGTTCCTCTTTGCCAAAGGCATTGCCTAAACTTAAAAGGGGAGTACGATGTTGAAAGGTTTTAAACCCTTTCAGTGGTTCACCTCCTACCCGCTGAGATGGGGAATCCGGGGTAAGAAGCTCTGGAAATTGGTTTTCTAGTTCCATTAATTCCCTCATTAAGAGGTCAAATTGACTATCAGAAATGAGTGGGTCGTCCAAAACATAATAATGGTAGTTATGCTTTTCAATTTCCCTTTTTAATTCCTCTATTCTTTTTTGGGCTTTTGTAAAGGCTTCCATCTCATAGCCTCCTTGTTCTGATTAGTGGGTAAGTGTGATGACTTTCGGGTGATTCCTTGGGTCAGTGTGTAAGTGTGTAAGCATTATGACTATAAGGTCTAGCTTATTGGTCGGTGCCACGATGATAGAGAATATTCTATGATGTGTGACGATGAAAGTGAATATGCTGGGATGTGTCATAGTGCCACGATGCAAGTGAATATTCCCGGATGTGCCGCTGTGACATAGAAAAATCTAACAAGTAAATTTACCTGGTC
>JAAZJU010000028.1 GCA_012800195.1 Clostridia bacterium | reverse complement strand
TAAGTTTCTCTCCTCCCCGGTTTCCCATGAGAGTTTGTTTTAGTTTTGAAAAGAATCCCATTTAATTTAAGCCTCCAATTCTATTAAGTTATTCTGTATGACAACATTATATCTCATAAGCAATTCTAGAGGTCAGTGTGACATCTTGTGGGCTATTCTGCATGACAGTGTGTTAGTGTGATAGTTCCCTGGATATTCTGCATGATAGTGATTAAATAAGTAGAATTATAGAAAATTTATACTTTCGTTTACTGGACTCCAAATCGGAATATTCTAAGCTTGCTTCGGATAAAAGCTAACCGTGTTCAATGGGTCGTCCTGACCCAAATCACACTTTCGCAAACATCCTGTTTGCTCATTAGCTTTTCTTACCTCAGCTTCGCTAAGAATATCTAACCGATTTTCCGTATGTTCACTTCAGTATAAATTTTTCACTCAACACTACTTACTCATCCACTATTTCACTATTTTTCTCGCCACTTGCCCACTGTAGTCCTGATTATCTCATATGCTAAAAAGCGCCCGCGCGCCCGCGGAATCACGAAATAACGGAAAAGTATTCCACTTACTCACTATCAAATTGCTTCACTTAACTTTACAGAAATTAATTTTGAAACACCATTAAGCTCCATAGTTACCCCATACAAGAAATCACCAATCTCCATAGTTCCCTTTCTATGGGAAATCATAATAAATTGAGTGTCTTGGGAAAACCGCTTCAAATACTGAGCAAATTTAATAACATTGGCATCATCCAAAGAAGCTTCTATCTCATCAAGGACACAGAAGGGGCTAGGCTTAACTTTCAGTATAGCCAATAGGAGAGCAATCGCAGTCATAGCCCTTTCTCCCCCTGATAATAAAGATAGAGTCTGAGATTTTTTCCCTGGAGGTTGAGCGATAATTTCTATACCTGTTTCCAGTAAATCTTCCTTATCTGTTAATTTAAGGAAAGCCTTACCTCCCTCGAATAACTGGGTGAAAACCTCAGAAAAATTTACATTGACCTGTTCAAAAGTTTCGTTAAACTTTTTGACCATAATTTGATCCATCTCAATAATTACCTTACTTAAGGTGCTTTTTGCTTCATTTAAATCCTCAGTCTGTTTTTCTAAAAACTCTAAACGCTGACTTACTCTGCTGAATTCATTAATGGCAGCAAAGTTTACTAATCCTAATTCCTCAATCAAACTTCTTAATTCATTAATTCTTTTTTTAACATTTTTTATACTAGCTATTTCCCTTCTCCTAGGTAAAGCTTCCTCATAGGTCAAGTTAAAACTTTCTTGAAGCCTATTGGTATTATTGTCTAATTCCCCTTTTACCTTTGCCAGATTTAATTCCTCTTGGTGTTTCTTTAGACTCATTTCTTCAATAAGAGCTGACTTTTCTTTGATTTCCTTTTCAACCTCTACAATTTCCTCTGTGCAATTAGTCCTTTTAGCCTTTGTATCCTGTAATAAGCTTTCCAGATTGTTTAAACTATTATTAAATTCTTTAACTTTTTCTTGGTTATCAATAATTAAACTTTCTAACTGTAGAACCTCATCTTCTAAGACTCTCATTTCTTCGTTAATATTATATTTTTCCTGTAAGAGCTTATTTAACCTTTCTTCGATCTCTTGATATCTTGTTTTAGCATTAATTTTTACCTGTTCTAAAGTGGCTATGCTTATCTTTTCTTTATTTAACTTTTCTAGTAAATCCTCTTGCTCCAAAGCCAAATCCTTTTTATTGGTTTCCAATTGTTGTATTAATAGTTCTGTTTGGCTATGTTTTTCCTTTAATTCATAAGCCTTATTTACCAACATAGTTATTTGTTTTTGGGAGAACTGTTCCTGTTCCTCTAGCTGTTCTTGATCAAAGGAAACAATCTCTTTTTCTGTATTTAGGCGGTTAATTTCTCGTTGGATTTGTTCCTTTTGTCCTTGCGTTTGGGAAATTTCTAGAGATAAATTATACAATTGGTCTTTAAGCTTAGAAATATTCTGGAAGATATCAACTTGATTAATTTCGATAGTTTCTAGATCTTCCTTGAGCTTGACCAATTCCTCCTTAGCAAGCTGAACCTTTTCTATCAATTGGGAGATTAACCTTTTCCTTGCCAATAGCCCTTTAGTATTTCTACTATAGCTTCCTCCAGTGAGAGCACCTCCCGGAGTAATTAATTCACCATCTAAGGTTACCATTCGTATGTTAAATTTATACTTTTTCCCTAGAGCCACAGCTTGTCCTAATTCTTTAATTACCCAAATCCTGCCCAATAAGAACTCAATTATTTTTTTGTATTTAAGGTCATATTGCACCAAATCACTGGCTCGCCCCAAAACCCCGTCCCCTTGTAAGTTCTGGTTGTTTTCCTGATAAGAAATAGTGTTTAAAGGTAGAAAGGTGGCTCGACCCTTTTTAGTGGTCTTAAGATACTCAATAGCTCTTTGAGCTACTTGGTCATTTTCTGAAATTAGATACTGGAGGCTGCCGCCCATAACAGTTTCTATGGCAGTTTCCAGTTCCCCTGGAACTTTAATAATATCAGCAACTGTTCCTATAATCCCTTTGGCAAAATCACTATCTTTTTTCTTGGCCTCCAAAATAGCCTTAACGCCCTTTTGATAACCTTCACCGCTGGCTTCCATCTCCTTTAGGACATTGAGATGAGATTTCAATTGCTGATAAGCTTCACTTTTTTTCTCATAAAGAGCCTTAAACTCTTGTTCCTTCTCCTTATTATCCTCCAAGGATTTTTCCAATTTCGAAATTTCCTTTTCTAAAGAAGATTTTTTTAATATTAACTTTTCGGAATACTGTGTTGTTGAAGCTAACTTTTCCTCTTCCTGAGTAATAAGTCTCTGAATTTCCAATAGCTTTTGGGAAAGCTGAGAAAAACTTTTCTTAAAATTATTAAGATCGTTTTCCAAAGAGTTTATTTCATTATTGGTTTTAGCTATTTCTCGTAGAAAATCAACTAAAACACTCTTTTGATCTTCTATTAAATCATTTTTTTCCTCTATAGTTTGTTTATGATTATTGAAATTTTCTTCTAGAAATTCAATTTTTGCTGTTAATTCTTGATGTTGTCTTTCGACTTCCTTAACTTCAGCACTGAATTTATGTAATTGTTCCCTTAGTATTTCTTCTTCACTTGTTAAATTTTTAGTACTATCCTCAAGCCTTGCTAATTGACTAATAAAGCTGCTTTTTCTTTCTTTAGCCATTTCTATTTGATGTTCGTGCTTTTCCAACTCTCTATTGGTATTATAATAATTTTGTTGTAGTTGGGATATTTCTTGATCTAAATGTTGTGCCTTTAAACGAAGATCTTCTAGCCTTGATTGTAAGGAATGGAATTTGGTTGTATCCTTGGTTAACTGATCCTCTAAATAGAGGGTTTTTTCCTTACTTTCCTGCAGTTTACCCTTGTTTTCTTCTATATTATAAAGAGCAACACTAATTTCCCACTGATCTGCTTCCTCTTTCCACACCTGGTATTGTCGGGCCTTATTGGCTTGTTCTTCTAAAGGACCCAGTTGATCCTTTAATTCGGAAATAATATCATATACCCTTACAAGACTTTGTTCCGTGTCATCTAATTTTCTTTGGGCCTCTCTTTTGCGATATCTATATTTTACAATTCCTGCAGCCTCTTCAATTAAATTTCTTCTATCCTCTGCTTTTAAAGAGAGTATTTCATCTATTTTTCCTTGACCTATTACTGAAAAACCCTCTTTTCCCACCCCAGTGTCCATGAATAACTCATGAATATCCTTCATCCGACACGGGACCTTATTAATAAGATATTCACTATCCCCAGATCGGTATAAGCGTCTAGTTACAGTGACTTCACTAAAATCCAGGGGAAAGATGCCTGTGCTATTATCTATAGTTAGAGAAACCTGTGCCAAACCCACCGCTTTTCGACCGTCGCTACCAGAAAAAATAATATCATCCATCCTCATACCCCTAAGAGTCTTTGCACTTTGTTCCCCTAATACCCAACGAATAGCATCCACAACATTTGACTTACCGCTCCCATTGGGTCCTACTACAACGGTAATACCAGGATTAAACTCTATTTCTACCTTATCTGCAAAGGACTTAAAGCCCTGAATTTCTAGGCGTTTTAAATACACAAACTCACCCCTTAGATTTTCCTTTGTTTTATTAGCTTTCTATCCTTTTAAAAATTCTCCTCTAGATAAAGTTATTAAATTATTTTCTTTATCTCTTAACCTTAAAAATCCTAAGCTTAAGCTGGGTTCAGCAAAAACCTTAATATCTAAATTATACCGTTCTTTAAAATAAGTAATATTATCCTTGTTTTGTCCTTTGACCTGTGAAATCTCCTGAGGATGACAATAAACAGTTACTGGACTTATTAAAGGGAGTTTATTTACATGGAAAAATAATGTTTCCAGTTGTTTCCTAAAAACTCTAGCCTTGACTAATTCTCCAAAAGCAGGATGATAAGGACCGGCCACCAAATCCCTACCCAAACTTAAATTTTCCTGGGCTTGTAAACCTATTCTAATAATAGGAATATTAGCCCTTTCAAAAACAATTGCCATCTGAGCAGAAATTTCTATAGCCTCTTCTAAGGATAAGGGGGTATAAAGACCCTTTTCAAACCATTCTGCCAGCTGAGTATCCTTAATAACTAAGGTAGGATAGATTCTCACAAAATCAGGTTTTAATTCAACAACCTTATGAGTGGTCTTGGTTATCTTGGCAAAAGTGTCCCCAGGAAGACCGGGCATTAATTGAATACCAACCTTAATATTACTTGTTCTTAATAACTTTAAAGCTATTTCCACATCCTCTACAGAATGACATCTTTGACTTCGTTCCAATACCTCAGGGTCTAAAGATTGCACCCCTAATTCTACGGTATCAACAGTATATCTATTTAATCTTTCTAAGACGGCATTATTTATGTAATCCGGCCTTGTGGATACACGTATCCCTTGAATCTTATTATGACCTTTGAGCTCCCAGGCCTTTTGTAAAAGTTCTTCTTGCAGAAAACTGGGAATCCCAGTAAAGCTCCCCCCATAAAAAGCTAATTCCACAAATAATTCCTTGTTTTTTACGGTACTGGTATAAAGCTCTACTAACTCTTGAATCTGTATCCCTGTAGGACTTTGATAATTTCCTGCTATTTTTTTTTGATTACAAAAAGCACAAGTATGGGGACATCCTAAATGGGGAATAAAAACCGGAATAACTAATTTTCTCATCTCTTCTTTGCCCCTAATTTAACCAACGCTTCTTGAGCAGCATGTTGCTCCGCCTCTTTTTTTGTTTTACCTTTTCCTCGAGCAATTAAATTTTCATTTACAAAAACCCCAGAAAGAAATTCTTTTTCATGATCGGGACCTGTTTCCGCTAATATTTTATATTCTACTGTAGCTCTTGGATCCCGCTGTATATATTCTTGAAATTGAGTCTTATAGTCTCCATAATTTCCAGAAATAACCTTATCTATTTCTGGCTGTATGTACTTTATCGCAAAATCCTTTATTTTAGCTAGTCCCAGCTCTAAATATAGAGCACCTATAAAGGCCTCAAAAGCATCAGCTAAATTAGAGGGTCGTTTGGCCCCTCCCCCTAACTTTTCACCTTTACCCATTAAAAGATACGAACCTAGATTTAAACGCTTTGCAGCCTGGGCTAAACTACTCTCACAAACCACCGCAGCTCGCATTTTGGTTAATTCACCTTCATCTTTATCAGGAAAATTATTATACAAATAATCTCCTACTATTAATCCTACTACTGCATCACCTAAAAACTCTAAGCGTTGGTTATGGGGACCAACCTGAACACCCTTTTCAAAAACATAAGAAGGATGTATTAGAGCAGAGTTAATTAGAGTTAAGGAAATGCCCTCTGAATTTATATTTATTTGAGCTAAAAATTCTCGTAATTGTTTCTCTCGTGACTCAGTTATCATTCGTCCACCTCCACATTCCACCTAATATTCTACACATAACGAACTGGAAAATCCAGCAAATAACAATAAGGGTTAGCTCCCACTTGCTAACCCTTATTGTTATTTAATTTTTCCATGGGGACATTCCTGTCTTTTAACAAACATGTGCTTCAGCAGGTGTGTCCCCTTTCCGCTTATCCTTTGAATTTCCCAAATACTACAGTGGCATTATGTCCACCAAATCCCAAGGAATTAGAAAGAGCAAAATTTACCTCTTTATCCCGATATACATTGGGAACATAGTCCAAATCACATTCAGGATCTGGATTTTCATAATTTATTGTAGGTGGCACCTTATTATCCCTAATTGCTAAAGCTAAAACAGCTAATTCCAGCGCCCCGGCTGCCCCTAAAAGATGACCAGTCATAGATTTAGTGGAACTAACTAGAACACTTTTAGCATGTTCCCCAAAAACCTGTTTAATTGCTAAGGTTTCGTATTTATCATTTAAATCAGTAGAGGTTCCGTGGGCATTAATATAATCAATATCCTCTGGT
>JAAZJU010000193.1 GCA_012800195.1 Clostridia bacterium | reverse complement strand
GTCTCAGGATATAAGGAAGCTAAAATCAAGGTATCAGAACGGGTTGGCTCATTATCCCGCTCATCTGTTCCAATAACTAAAATATTTATTGGATCCTTGCTATTAGGTTCAATTGTTTCTTCATCTTCGTCTACTATAGGATTAGCTGTCACTGGAGCGAACATTGAATCAGCTATCTTAAAGCCCACAAAGAGCATGACAAAAAACATTCCCATTAGAAGAAAAGCTCCTAGAGGGGATTTTCTTTTTCTTCTAGTTTTTTGGGGGGCTCGTCTTGTCTTTCTACTGCCAATTTCGGTCATTTTTGTACCTCCGGTTTTGCTCTAGGGACAGTCTGTATGCTAAAACACTGTGCCACCGTGTCGCCGTGCCACTGTGCGATCGCAAGACATATCACATCACACATCCTGAAATATTAACTATCATCGTGACACATCAAGGAATACCCACTTGCATCGTCACACTGACCATTAAGCTAGTCCCTAATGCATCCTATTCTTCCTTAGCTAGTTTACTAGATTTATCTAAAGATTTCAATTGTTGTTCTAATTCCTCTAAATCAGGAGACCAATACCAGAGGCCATCTATTTTTTCATTTTTTCCTGGAACAACTATAGAAGTAACTTGATTATTCAAAACATCAGGGGCTAACTTTGTTAAGGCTAACATTTCCTTAACAGGAACATCAGTTTCTACATTATCTAGAGCAATATTGATTAAGCTAGGTAGATTGATTAGCCCCTTCAAGCCAAAGACTTTTTCCCCTACTAATTGAATAACCTCTTGTTGTCTTCTAGCACGGCCAATATCTCCTTCCGTATCATTACGGAAGCGGGTATATCCTAATACCTGTTCGCCAGTCAAGAGTTGTTTTCCTGGTTGAAGATCAATATTTTCATCAGGATAGTACATCCGTTTCGGTACATCGACCTCTATTCCTCCTATAGCATCCACAATTTCGATTAGACTATTAAAATTAACTATCACATATCTATCAATCTTGACACCGAGAAAATCTTCTACTGTTTCTTTGGCTAATTCTACCCCACCATAGGCATAAGCAGAATTAATTTTGTCCCAGGCACCCTTGACCTTTACTCGGGTATCCCTAGGAATAGAAATCATCCGAGCCTTGCGGTCTTCGGTATCCACTGTTGCTAAGATAATAGAGTCACTTCTAGTACCCGTAAATCTTGTCTTAGAATCAACTCCTAATACTAGTACATTATATTCCCCTAATTGCTTGGCTATTTCAGATTTTTCTTGTTCCAGCAGTTCCTCTTCAGTGGGTTCTTGGGAAATTAAATTGTCGATATTGAAAAAATGGCTGTAAGCCGCAACAGCGCCAATTAATATTGTAAAGGCTATAATAAGGGTTATAGTTATTTTCTTTTTATTTATTTTTCTTTTGACTCGTCTTTTATTCATTATTAGCACTTCCTTTTTAGTGTGTAAGTGTGTTAGTGTGACGGCTAATAAGCTATTCTGCATGGCAGTGGGTAAGGAAACACGAAAACGATTAGTGTGTAAGTGGGTAAGTGTGTTAGTGTGTAAGGAAAACCTCAATAGCTTTAAACACTTTACTCTTTGTTACGCAGTTTATAGCTTAGACTGTTTAACATTTTATCTACTTCAACACATAGTTGATATAAAGAATCATATTCCTGCACGCTTATAAAACTTAGGTCCTTGCAAAGTATCACATAGTATTTTACTTCATTCAAGGAACCTAGTGCAATGTTCAAAAAATGGATTAGTTCCTTGTTATGTCTTCTTGAACAACCTTCAGCAATATTTGCCGGTACAGATACAGCAGCTCTTCTGATTTGGCTTTCTAATCCGTATCTTTCTTCTTGAGGTAATCTAACTTCTGAATATATCCTCCTAACTAACTGATGAGACTTCTGCCATACCAATAAGTCTTGAAAGTTACTAATATACATACTTTTCACTCCCAGGGTTCCATAATAGTACTCTGAGGCGAATTTTTCTACAAACAACTATTATTCCCTGCTGCATCTCAGAATATATTATTCGTAATCTTAGCTGGAATATTGTCATCTAAACATATTGCTGTTTTTTCTGTACCATATTAGACGAAAAAAAACAGCTGAAAGTTTCAGCTGTTTCTCACTTATTCCACTTACACACTGTCATGCATGTATTCCCTAAAGCCATCCCACTATATAAGAATTGTAAATTTAATTTCCTTATTGGCTTTTAGCTTTTCCAGACTATATTCGAGGCGGCCGTTTTGGATTTGATATAGTTGACCGTTGACTTCCAAAGCTCCGCTGTAGGGTTTATTGTGGTTATTATCCCATAAGTGGAGAATTACTGTGCCCCCAGACTTAGCAAAGGCTTTTTCTGGTAGAGGTGACATTATTAGTTCTAGATGGGGGTCTATTTCTTCACTAAAGTCTAATATCTCCCCCAGTTCCAGAGTTAATTCATATTTAGTTTCCTGAAGATTATATGTGCTGAGAGCCGCTGAGCTATAGACTACCACTTCCCAGGTTCCTGTGACCGGGAAGAAGGTTGTTAACTCTACCCAACCCTTTCTACCAAAGAGGCCAGGGTTTTCGCCAGCATATTCACTCATTTTTTCTTCAAAACCGAAAGGATTAATCAGATGCAATCTCCCTCTCCCTTGGTAAGCGCTAGAGGTATCGGGGAATACTTCTAATTTGGCATTAATGCCCGTTGTTCCTTCTGGTACATAGACAAAATAACGAGCCAATTGAGCTGCTTCTAGTTTGTTCAGGTGGGTTGATTGCCGCTCAGGTTTTTCATGGACTCTCTCTCCTACTATAATATTGATAGGAATTTCCACCTCTGTTCCCTTATATTTAGGGTCATTACCCACTAGGACTCCGCTATATATTCCTGGTTTGTCTGGTAGTTCAAAGGCTAGGGGTATATCCCGTTCACTCTTTCTCATTATATGGGTGGTTTTAAAAAGAGGTTTTATCCAAGATTCCGAGGCTTGCCATTCTAGATGGTAGTCAACCACATCATCATTCTTTAATTTTAGATTTAGTTGAGCTGGTAGGTATTCCCTAGCAAAAATCCCTGGTCCATTACTAAATTGGGGATTAAAGATATCTACCTTGATTTTTCTTTCGCTATTTAACTCCTTGAGTTTTAACCAAGCATTATAGGCATCTAGTACTCCATGGCCATCCTCTACTTCTTTAAAATGAGTTAGGTTCCGAGCACTTTCTTCCATGGCTCTTTTAATGAGAGCTGGGGTAACTTTAATGTTGTTTTTAGCCGCATTCTCTAATAAATGGGCAGCCACTCCTGAAACATAAGGGGTAGCCATGCTAGTTCCTTCCGTTAAAAGATAGTCATGGCCCATCCATCTAGGTACTGTAGAAACGGCGCTACCTGGAGCAACTAGGGTGGGATACCAGGCTCCATCCTTTCTGGGCCCTACTGAACTAAAGTAGTAGAGGCTATCCTTGGGCACCCGATAATCAAAGTCTACCTGCCACATTCTGGGGGAAACAAAGGCACCTACACTAATAGCTCCATCAGCATCGGCTGGAGAAGCTACGG
>JAAZJU010000192.1 GCA_012800195.1 Clostridia bacterium | reverse complement strand
GCTTCCAAATGGATTGCAGTACCATAACCCTTATGCTGATCAAAGAAATATTGGGGATATAGCTCTGCATAGGTTTCCATTAAAGAATCTCTATGAACTTTAGCGACTATACTTGCTGCGGCAATAGAAGCACTAAGACTATCACCATTAACCACACCCTTTTGAGGTGTAGTTATCCTGGGATTAGATAATCCATCTACCAAAACATATTCCGCTTTGGGTTTTAATGCTTTTAAGGCCAAGTCCATAGCCAGTCTAGTAGCTTCTAGAATATTAATATCATCAATAGTCTGGGCATCAACTACTCCGACCGCCCAACCTAGAGCCTTATTTTTAATTTCTTCCGCTAATATTTTTCTTTCTTGCTCTTTAATCTTTTTGGAGTCATTTAGTCCTGATATCAATGTAAAAGGGGGTAAAATTACTGCACTAGCTACAACAGGACCTGCTAAAGGTCCTCTTCCTGCCTCATCAATTCCTGCAACATATGTAAAACCTTGCTGGAATAAATCCTGTTCTAAATTCCATAAAGATTGTAAACGCCTTTTTTCTTCTCTTTGCTTTTCTATTAATTTTCTATGTTTACTAACTAATCTTAGAACCGATACTCGTTTGTCGGAAGAAAGTATGTCCAGAATTTTTTCAAATTCTCTATCATTTTCAATCGTATCTAAATATTCTCTAATTTCACTACAATTCATTTTGGAGAAAGCTGTCAATGTCTTCACCCACAATAATCATATTTTATTAATTGTAATATAATACAGCTGAATTAATAAGTACAATTATAATACAGCTCTAGATTATTAACAACTAAAATAAATTATTTTTATTACCCTATTTTAATGTTTTTTAAGCGAAAAGGGAAACCTTTTAATGATGTATACCTGTATACATCACTTGTAAATATAGGAAATACACCGTAAACAAAAAACCTAGCAATAAATTGCTAGATTTTCAGGGTCTTTCTAGTGTAATCTTCCCTAACTTTCCATCCCTAAAATCATGAATTATAATCGCGCTTATCCTAGTATAATCAATACCTTTACCTCTAACTATCGCTCCTCTTTTTACAGCAATTTTTTCTAAAATAGCTAAAGGTTCTTCCTTTAATAGATCTTCTTCTAATTTATATCTTCTCATAAAATTTTCAGGATAGTACTCTATTAAGTATGTAATTAGCTTCAGAGCCGCCTCTCCAAAATCAAAAACATCATCATTAATTGCCCCAGAAACAGCTAGGCGAAATCCCACTTCAGGGTCTTCAAACTTAGGCCATAATATCCCAGGAGTATCTAAAAGATCAATATCCTTATCCAGCCTAATCCATTGGTTTCCTCGAGTTACCCCTGGTTTATTCCCAGTTTTAGCTACTCCTTTGCCTACTAAGGCATTAATAAAAGTACTTTTACCTACATTGGGAATGCCAACTATCATTGTTCTAATAGTAAAACTTTTAATTCCTTTAGCTAACCTTTGTTTTCTTTTTGCTTCTGTTAAGCTTATTAAGGCTTCCTTAATAACATTAAGGTTCTGACCCTTGGCAATAGTTGAATTGTATTTTATAGCTTTAAATTGGCTGATCTGATTAAACTTATTAATCCACCCATTAGTTAAACTATCATCGGCTAAATCAGCCTTATTGAGAACAATTAGCCTTGGTTTATTTTTAACCAATTCATCTAACAAAGGATTTCTACTACTTAATGGTATTCTGGCATCAACAATTTCAATTACCACATCCACCAGCTTTAAATGTTCTTGGATTAACCTTCTAGTTTTTGCCATATGCCCAGGAAACCATTGAACTTCCATTATTCAATCCTCCCTAATCTATCAAATGGCCAATATATGACCTGAGACTTCCCAAGAATTAAATCCTTCTTAACAAACCCCCAAGTACGACTGTCACTACTATTATTTCTGTTATCCCCCATCATAAAATATTCACCTTCTGGAACTTCTACAGGACCAAAATCTTCAAACTTCAAATCATCAGGCAAATAGGGTTCAGAAACTAGGGTATCATTTATATAAAGTTTACTATCTTTTAGCTTAATATTCTCTCCTGGCAAAGCAATTACTCTTTTTACATACAGTGTACTAGGGTTTAAAGGATATTTAAAAACTACCACATCGCCTCTTTGAGGTTCATTGAACCAATAAGAAAATTTAGTAACTATAATCCTATCATTAATCAATAAGGTAGATTCCATGGAGCGGGAAGGAATATAAAAAAATTGAAAGAAAAAAGTTCTAATAATTAAAGCTAGAATTAATGCTATAATTAATGACTGCAAAAATTCCTTGGTAGCACTGGATAACTTTCCTTGTTGGGTCATTTACTCTACCCCCTCAATTTACCATTATTAGGCAAATGTTGTTAAAGTAAACAGATACAAAAAGAGGCTGATTAATCAGCCCCTCGTAACTATCTACGTAAATCTTTAATTCTTGCCGCTTTACCTGATAAGTTTCTTAAATAATATAATTTAGCTCTTCTAACCCGTCCTCTACGTAAGACTGTTATTTTATCAATTCGGGGCGAATTTATTGGGAAGCAACGTTCTACAGCTACCCCATAAGCAACACGGCGAACAGTAAAGGTCTTACTTAATCCAGTTCCACGAACTTTTATGACAACACCTTCAAAGGCCTGGATCCGTTCTCTGGTTCCTTCAACAACTTTAACATCCACGCGAACAGTGTCACCAGCTCTGAATTCTGGTATGTCTTTTTTAAGGTATTCAGCTTCAATGCTTTTAATGATATCCATTAGTAGTACCTCCTTCCCTCTTAGACGTTCATATCTTATCCTTTACCTAAGATAGCGGACCGTCCATCTTTAAACATTAGGAATTATATCACACAGTCCTTTAAGATACAAGGTTTACCACCATTTTT
>JAAZJU010000191.1 GCA_012800195.1 Clostridia bacterium | reverse complement strand
TTAATCCCATTTACTATTGCTGTACAAACAACGGCAGCACCTAAGGCAAATGTTCCATCCACTGATAGGTCAGCGTAGTTTAATACTCTAAATGTTAGGTAGACTCCCAAGGCCATGATGCCGTACATAATCCCCTGCTGTATAATTCCTAACCAAAAGCTTAATGACATTTCTGAAAACCTCCCATTAGAGTAGTAAACAATCTATTCGTCTTAATTTTCTTCAATTATCTTATCAGCTCTAGTTAAGAGCTCCTCTGAAATTGTAATTTCTAATCTTTCCGCCCCAGACTTATTAATAATTAATTGGGGGTCTTTTTGAGTTTCTATGGCCATTTCTCCAGGATTTTCACCCTCTAAAACTCTTACAGCCATGAGAGCAGTCTGTTTACCTAATTCATAATAATCAAGGGCAAATGTACCCACTCCCCCTTGCTCGATAGGTCTAGCCTCTCCCGCAAATAAGGGGATTTTATTTTCTTCTGCCACCTGTACTATAGTGGCATAGGCTGATACTGCAGTATTATCGGTAGGAACATAGATAGCGTCTACCCTTCCTACTAGGGATTGAGCCCCTTGCATAACTTCGCTGCTGGCTGTTACTGTGGCCTCTACCACATTTTCAATCCCCTTAGCTTGAGCCAATTCCTTTAAGATCTTTACTTGAACTTGAGAATTAATTTCTCCCGCATTATAGATTACCCCTAAGCTTTTCACTTCTGGTACAACTTCTAGGATAAGATCTAATTGCTCATCAATAGGGTTCATATCTGTTGTTCCAGTGACATTAGTACTGGGTTTCTCCATACTTTCCACCAGTTTCGCTTCTAGGGGATCTGTAACAGCTGTAATTAATATAGGGATTTCTTGAGTTTCATTGGCTAAAACTATGGCAGCATCTGTTGTAATAGCCAGAATTAAATCGTTTTTATCTGTAACCAATTTTTTGGCCATTGTTTGTAAATTACTTTTATCATTTTGAGAGTTTTGGTAGTCTACTTGAATATCTTTACCTTCTTCCAAGCCTGCTTCCTTTAAGCCATCTAGGAAACCTTCTCGAGCTGCATCTAAAGCTGGATGCTCAACTAACTGTAAGATGCCAATCTTGGCAACTTCCCCATCATTGTTTTCTGCTGTAGAACCTCCACAGCCAGTAAATAATAATGCGACTACTAACAATACTACTAATCCTACTTTTTTGAACATAAAAATTTCCTCCTTTGCAATCTGTACTAAAGGTAGGCAGATAAGACAAAATGGAGGAACAAAAAAAGCACTCCCAGAGAGTGCTTTATTATTATAAACAACACATCTCCTACCATTCTACTTTCCTGCGATTTGTTAAATACAATCGACATACTCTATCCTACTGTCCTACCTTGTTAACATTTTACAGATTGGGCAAGCAATTTGTCAAGGAAATTTTATATATAAATATATTTATTTACTCTTCTATAACTTTATCAGCTCTACTTAAAAGCTCATCCGAAATTGTAACTCCTAATCTTTCTGCCCCAGCCTTATTAATAATTAATTGGGGATCTTTTTGAGTTTCTATGGCCATCTCCCCAGGATTTGCGCCCTCTAAAACTCTTACAGCCATCTCAGCAGTTTGTTTTCCTAAATTGTAATAGTCTAGAGCTTCTGTACCAATTCCGCCCTGTTCTATAGAATTACCTTCTCCAGCAAATAAAGGGATTTTATTTTCTTCTGCTACCTGTACTATAGTGGCGTAAGCTGAAACTGCAGTATTGTCAGTTGGAACATAGATAGCGTCTACTCTTCCTACCAAGGATTGAGCCCCCTGCATAACTTCACTGCTAGCTGTAACTGTAGCCTCTACTACATTTTCAATACCCTTAGCTTGAGCTAATTCCTTTAATATATCTACTTGAACCTGAGAATTAATTTCTCCCGCATTATAGATTACTCCTAAATTTTTCACTTCTGGTACAACTTCTAGGATAAGGTCTAATTGTTCATTAATAGGATTCATGTCTGTTGTTCCAGTAACATTGGTATTAGGTCTCTCCATACTTTCCACTAAATTTGCTTTCAAGGGATCTGTAACAGCTGTTATTAATATGGGTATCTCTTGGGTTTCATTGGCTAAAACAATTGAGGCATCTGTTGTAATAGCCAGAATTAAATCATTTTTATCTGTAACCAATTTCTTGGCCATTGTTTGCAAATTACTTTTATCATTTTGAGAGTTTTGATAGTCTACTTGAATATTTTTACCTTCTTCCAAGCCTGCTTCCTTTAAGCCGTCTAAGAAGCCTTGGCGAGCATTATCCAGAGATGGATGCTCCACTAATTGTAAAATACCGATCTTTGTAATATCTTCTCCACCCTTGTTTTCTCCTGTTGAACCACCACAACCACTAACCAATAAAGAAACTACTAATAATACCACTAAACTCATTTTCTTAAGCATAAAAAATTCCTCCCTTTGATTTTTTGTACTAGATAGGTACAGCGGACCAAATGGAGGAAATAAATAAGCACTCCCAGAGAGTGCTTTATTTCGTCTAAATATAGCATCTCCTACCATTCTACCGTCCTACGATTTGTCAAATACTAACTTTAACCATTCTACCGTCCTACCTTGTAACTATTCTACAAACAAGACAGGCAATTTGTCAAGATATATTTTAAATAATTTTTCTGAATACTCACTACTAGTTAAACCAACGTTTCTAATGGTATTTCATGCAATACCCAGCGCCCTGTAACAGGGTTTTTCTCTGTAGGTACATAATCCACCCAACACACAGCTTGGGCAGCATATAATAAGGCCACACCACGCCGTACACCTTTTTGAGGCACTGTGCTAGGATTGGCTCCTAGGCTCCTTATGGCTTTAGACAGTTCTGGATCTGGCCTATAAAGGCATGGTGGTAAGCGACCAGTTGAATTAGTTGCTAAGCGATCACGCACCAGAAAATCTCGTAATGTTTCTTTCTCTATATTAGGGAGTGTTGCACAGTAATCTTGTACTATTCTTGTATAATCATCTAAAGAAATACCCAAATGAACACCTGCTTTATGGGAAAAAAGACCAAGACCAGCATAAAATTCAAAAGGTAATAGGCCACTAGCATTTAACACATAATCTACTGTCAAGGAAAATCGTCCACTATTATATACTCGCTCTAAAGCATCCTCTATCTGATGAAGCAAAGCCAAGTCTTCTGTTGAAAGCCAGGGTGTGGTGCGCACTTCATAGGGCGCATTCTCATCAAATTCACAGGGGTAGATTTGCGGTTGACTGCGCATAGGACTCCCATGTAACAATTTTAAGAAACCAAGTTGTAGTACATGTGCCCCTAACCGATACCCCTTGTTAAAACTTTCAGCGAACTCTGTTAAGCCCTCATAGGGTAAGCCAGCAATAAGGTCAATGTGGATATGCATATTCCCCATAGCTACCAAACGGCGAATGTTGGCTTGTAAAATAGTTGTATCGGTTTTACGATTTACAGCTTCCAGGGTTTTTTCATAAAAAGACTGCATACCAATTTCAAGCTGTACCGCACCTACAGGCATTTGCTCTAGCAAAACAAATGTTTCTTCCTTTAAAATATCTCCTGCAATCTCAAAATGAAAACAGACACCAGAAGGGATTTCTTTCCCATAATGATTTAAAATAAATTTTAAAATTTTATTAGCATGCACGGGATGGGCATTAAATGTTCGATCTATAAATTTTATGGTGCGAGTTCCGCTGTTTGCTAGGCGCAGTAAATCTTCAAAGATCCTATCCCCGGTAAAATAACGGGGTTTACCACACCTCCCCGACAAACAAAAGGCACAGGTGTACGGACAACCACGACTTGTTTCAAAATATGCTATCCGTCCCTGTAGCGCTTCGGCATAGCCTGCTATAAGTGGTGAAGGTACTGCCCCAGTCAAGACAGAAGGCTCACTCTCATATATAGTGCCGTCGGCGTTTCTCCCACATAGACCAGCAATAGATTGGCGAGCTTCTTCAGATAAAGTCTCATTTTCTTCCTGGGCAAAAATAGCCTTTAAAAAGGCAGGTACACTTTCCTCCCCTTCACCTGATAAAATATAATCTATCTGTGGGTTTTTTTGTAGTATATCTTTAGCACAATAACTTACCTCTGGCCCCCCCAAGACAATAATCACCTGAGGTAATGCTTGTTTTAATGCTGTGCACAGTTCTAAGGTAGTTTTGATATTCCACAAATAGCATGAAAACCCAACAATAGCTGGTTGGAGGTCCACAATATCCTGTAGCACATTGGCAGTAGGTTTATTTATAGTAGCTTCTACAACACGCACCTGATTATATAGTTCAGGTGCATATGTTTTGACACCTGCAGCCAGACACCAAGGTGCAGGGGAAGCATGGACATGTTTGGCGTTTAGCACACTAAGCACCACGGTACCTTTCACAGTCTTTCCTCCATTCTCTAATAAGTAAAGCGAAATAGCTCAATTTTAAGTTTCTAATGTAACAAAATACTTACAATTTCATTATTTGAGCCAATCCGCATTGGCATTGCCCAGGTACCCACCCCCGATGTAACTATAACATGAGGGCGTTCAGCATCCTGTTGGTAATGCCCATAGTCTACAGTAAATATAGCATTTGTTACTAAGTTGAAGGGAAATATCTGTCCCTTATGAGTATGTCCAGCAAGAAGCAAATCAATTTCTTTGCCATACTGTTCAATATTTGAAGGAGTATGTTCCATAACTACAATAGGCAAATTTGTATCTATTGAGGCTAAAATCTCCGAAATATCTTTTCTTTTCAGCTCTCCATATCCTCCAATCGGTGAAGGATCTACCCGCCCTAGAAGAACCAACTCCTCATTAATAACTACATACTCATCATTAAGGAGTTTGATATTGCTTTGCTCAAGGAAACGAACTATCTCTGTAAATGTTCTTCCACCATCATGGTTTCCTAAGCAGGCATATACACCATAGGTGGCCTCAATACTTTTTAGTAAATCAATGGCTTTCTCAGGATTATCTAAAGCATAATAATCATCATTAAAAATATCTCCAGCTAAACATACAATATCAGGTTCTAAATTATTGATGCCCTGAACTATCCTCTCTAGATTTTTTTCCGAATTTATGGCTCCTAAATGTAAATCGCTAATTAGGACTATCTGCATTTCATTTGCTAATCCGGCTTCTTTTATTTGAACATTATAGGAAACTTGTTTAATTTGACTGGCGTTGTACATACCATAACTAACCAAACTAGTAGTTAAGAAAAGCACTATTAAGCCTCTATAAAAATGAATAGCTGGAGGCATAGGCTTTGGAATTACCTTAATTATACTTCCTAAGAATAAAATTAAGTCTGCCAGAAGAAAGAGCATTAACAGATATACAAATATACCCATCCAATAGGAGCTTATCCACCTCATTATATTCTTAATTCCGAAAGGTAGAGGCAAAATAGCAATTATTATAGATAAAGAAATGAATATGTATATACCTGCATATATCTTCCCATTAATCTGGGGAAAAAGAAAGGTAAGGCCTTGAAAGATCCTTCTCCCAATATAATAGTTGGCTCCTCCATAACAAGATAAAACAAATATAATAAAAAAAATGGCACCTAGGATCCTCAAAACTTTATAATCCCTTCTTTTAAGATAGAAGCATTATCTGTTTTCAAACTCCTCACCTCTCTACAGATTATAGCATTTTAGATTTTTGTTACAAAATATTTTAAAAATGTATATTAGTCCCTATAGTGCCTGGTATCTTTTCTGATTCTCCTGCTAAATTATATTCAAAATATTTTTTCATACTTTTGTATTTATAAGCAATATCTCTACTGCTACTTTGTTTTCTACCTCTGGGTATGATCTTAAATTTATTTGCAATCTTCTACATTATAGTTATATTTTGAGCAAGCTTGTTTATTTTCACATAATATATATTGTTAAACAAAATAAAAAAAGAAAGGAGATATGCTACATGAATTCTGCATATGGAGATAATAGATGTCATAAGCATAATCAATGTGAACATCGAAAACGATATCAGACTCATGTACACGAGTATCTGGGTAGCACTAAGATTGCCGAAAGGAAAACTGATCCACATAATCACCGTTTTGCTGGAGTCACTGGTGAGGCTATTCCAGAAGGAAATAGTCATTTCCATCAGCTAATAGGGAATTCAGATTTTTATGAAGATCATCATCATGAAATTGGGCACACAACAGGATTAGCTATTCCTGTTGGTAATGGTAGACATGTACACTTCGTTTGTGGAACATCCACTAGAGACAACGGACATGTACACCAATTCATGTTTGCTACACTAATAGAAGACCCTACTGGAGATTAACCTATAGGCCGTCAACTAATGACGGCCTTAATTATTTATAATTTACATAAGGGGGATTAGTTTTTTATTAGTTAAACTAAATTACTATTAATATTATGAATTATTGTTTTTAAAAGGGGAAAAGTTAAAATAAAAGACATTATAAAAGGGGTTAATTTATTTGAGAAAAATATCAGATAGAATTATGTTAGGTATAGTGTGTGGATTGATTGCGGGTATCCCAGGTCGTTTAATTAATGCGACGGAATATAGCCTAAAACTGACAAAATTACAAATATAATCAACTTGCAGCTTCATTATTTATTCCTAGAAACAAAGCCAATTCCCCTGAAGGAAAGGCTTTAGCATCAATTGTAAATAATACAAATGTGTGTATGACAGGTATAGTGGTTAGTTATCTTCTTTCAGCGACAGGTCGAGATAAAGCAATAATTAAAGGTATGGGAATAGGGGCAATCTTATGGATTTTTATTAATGGACTAGGAACACATCTCGGATTAAAGATAAAAAGCCGAAAACCAATGTCACCAATTTTTTCATTTCTAGATCATATAATTTTTGGTTCCTTGGCTGCTTTTCTAGTATCAAAATTAGGTGATGATAGATTATTCCCTAACAAAGGTAAAAGTTCTGAAAAAATTCCTCTAGTTAACACTGAAGAAAATTAATTAAAACCAAAAAGAACATAGCCTTTCTTACTAGGGAAAGGCTATGTTCTTATAATGCCCCAAGAAGTCGATTCACTAATACTAAATCCAATGAATAAAAAAAGTAATATACCTAATATTATTAAAATTGTATAAACAACCTTTTTCATTTTCCTATTCCTCCATTCTATTACACTTTAGAG
>JAAZJU010000190.1 GCA_012800195.1 Clostridia bacterium | reverse complement strand
CGGCTACAGGTAAATCAGGATTTATAGCTAACATATATAAACCACCAAATATTACTAACATACAAAGGAAAGCGGCTACTATCCAAGTCCAAATCATTTTTTTCATATCCTTGGGATCTTTGAGAGCAAGAATTTTAGTTAATAGCTGCGGCTGACCTGCAAAGGCGAATTCTATTAATATTACGCCAAAAATAGCAGAAGCTGCGTACATATGCAAAGAATCGGGATTAGTTAAAGTAATAAAATGAGGGTTAAGCTGAGCTATGGTAGTGCTGACCTCTGTGAGTCCTCCTTCGAAAAACACAAAACCAGATCCAAAGACAACTACACCTGCAAACATCATTAGCATGGTTTGCCCTATACTGGTATAGACATCAGCAAAAAGCCCCCCTAAGGTTACATAAGTAACAGTAACCGCCATAATAATCCAGACTGCTGCTTGATAATCAAAGCCCAGTAGCCCATTTAACAATGTGCCTCCAGCAGAAAATTGACCACCGCCATAAAAAACTTGGATCATAATAATTAAAGCAACTATGGCTCTTACAGCATCACTCTGATACATTTCGCCTAGCCAATCAGGTAAGGATAAGGCTTTGATATCCTTGTTACTTTCCCTCACTCCTTTAGCTATTAAAATTAATCCTAGAGTAGATCCGCCAAAAATAGCTAAGAAAATCCATAAAGCCGTTTGTCCCCAGGCATAGGCAAAGCCTACATAACCTAAAAAGGTTGCAGCACTAAAGAAAGTAGCCGTAAAAGCTAAACCTAAAGGTATAGGCCCTAATGCTTCCCCTGCAACTGCAAAGTCACTAAGTTTTTTTATTCTTTTAGCTCCAATAAAACCTACATAAAGTACAAACATGCCATATAAAGCAAACCCAATGTACAAATAAGTATTAAACGACATTTATTCCACTCCTTCCAACTTAAACCTTTAAGTCTTAAAGTCGAGAATAATTTATTAAGCTGTTTCAATCAAAATATTTTGTTAATTCTTGCAGATCATTTGTCTTACTTAAAGCTAACATTAATTTTATTCTAGCTTTCTGACCACTAATTTCTCCTCCAAGAATAACACCTGCTTCATTTAATGGTTTAGCTGCGCCTTCATATCCATAAACACCTAAAACTCTTCCACCTAAACATCTTGTTGTCAGTATCACTGGGATATTTTCTTTAATAGCTCTTTCAATTCCTGGAACTACTTTAGGGGGAATATTACCTCTTCCCATTCCCTCAATTACAATGCCTTTAACTTTTTTATCTACCAAGGCTTGAATTAGAAAATCATCAATTCCAGTAGCTAATTTCACAAGATAAACATCATCCACTACTTGATTAGTATCTATTTTTTGTCGAGATAAGGATTCTCTACGGAAAATTACTCTGTCTTCATCCACATAACCTAATGGACCCCAAAAGGGAGACTTAAAGGTATTAGGATTAGCGGAATGGGTTTTAGTGACTTCTACCGCGGAATGGATTTCGTCGTTTAAAACAACCAGTACTCCCTTACCTATGGCTTCTGGGCAAGCCGCTGTTTTTACGGCATTAAGGATATTTTTAGGACCATCGGGGCTTATTTCAGCGGAACTACGCATAGCACCAACTAGACAAACAGGTTTTTCTGTTTTTAATATTAGATCTAAAAAGTAAGCTGTTTCTTCCAATGTGTCTGTGCCATGAGTAATGACTACACCAAGAACATCTTCTTTTTCTAGTGTTTCATCCACTTTTTTAGCTAATTTTAACATTAGTTGAGGATTCATATGACTACTAGGTATATTTGAAAATTCGTAAACTTCTACAGGACAAACATTTGCAAGAGGGGGTACAGCTTCCACTAATTGTTGACCTGTCACAGCCGGAAAAACACCCTTCCGCACAGGGTCATACCTCATAGCAATTGTTCCACCAGTTGCCATTACAACCACTTTACCTTTTACCATTTTATTATCCTCCTCCATCCTTTTATAAAATGAAATAGAGACGAGTTTCAGCCTGGTCGGGAAATTATAATATGTTATTCTAAATTAGAGTTTAAATTCAGAGAAAACTCTTGTTCAAAAGCGTATCCATAATTATAAAGATTAGCTTCATCAAATGGTCCGCCTATTAATTGCATACCAATGGGCAAACCATTCTTTGAGATACCGCAGGGTACATTTAGACTGGGGAAGCCATTTAGATTAGTTGGTCCTGTTAAACGGGTTGGAGCGGCACGAATATGGAGTTTTTCTTCATTAATCTTAACTTCCCGTTGATTAAAATCACTGGGCATAATAGATAATGTAGGCGTTAAAATAATATCTACTTCTTTTAATACATTATTAAATTCCTCAACGGCTAACTGTTTAACTCTTTGAGCTTCAACATATTCATAGCCTTTGACTGGTAGCCCAGTTAACAACCTTTCTCTAACTTCCTCTTCATATTGTTCTGGCTTTTCTTCCAGTAATTTACGATGTACTGTATAAGCCTCAGTTTTAATTGTCATTTGCTGTGCTGAGGACTTCTAGATAGCTCCAATAGACCTAATTGATGCAAAGACATAAATAGACCTCCCTATATAAAATATTTTCTAAAAACTTTAATCCCCACCTCCCTACTTTTCTGAAATAAATTTATTCCTTGGAGTTAAACTCCTCATAAATATTTATTGCAAATTTGATGCCAAGGATTTTTCATTAATATAAAGAACAAAGCCTTTATTTATAAGGTTTTCGAAATATTTATATCTTCGTCTATTTTTGCTTATTCATTTTTGAATATACACAGGCTATAATATTTGAATTTCAAAAAAATTTGGTTAATTACTCTTATTAAATAGAGCTATTCAATAATGCATAAGTATTATACAAATTTGTATATTTTCAAATGATATAATAAAAAAATACTGGCAGGAAAAGGTAATAACCTTTCCTGCCAGTCTCTAATTAAAGTATTTCGCTATTTGTTGAGGATCATTAGTCTTAGTAAGTGCTAACATTAATTTTATCCTAGCTTTTTGTCCACTTAATTCCCCGGCAAAAATAACCCCCATCTCTTTTAAAGGTTTAGCCCCACCTTCGTAACCATAAATGTCTAGTACCCTTCCCATGGGTACTCTTGTTGCTAAAACTACTGGTATATTTTTATAAATTGCTCTTTTAATACCAGGTATAACGGCCGGAGGGATATTGCCTCTACCTAATCCTTCAACTACAATTCCTTTTACTCCTTTATCAACTAAAGCCTGAATTAAAAAGTCATCACTCCCAGCCGCTAATTTAACTAGATACACATCCTCAACTATTCTATCAGTGATAATCTTATCCAGCTTTCTTACTTCCCTTTGAAATAAAACTCTATCCTCATCAACATATCCTATGGGACCCCAGAACGGAGATTTAAAGGTATCCGTACTAGCTGTGTGGGTCTTGGTTACATCCCTTGCACTATGTATTTCCTGATTCATAACTACCATTACACCTTTTCCGCTAGCTTCTGGGGCTGCAGCTGCTCTCACTGCATCTAAAATATTCTTAGGCCCATCAGGACTTATTTCAGCAGAACTACGCATAGCAGCTGTTAGACATACAGGTTTATTACTTTTTAAAATTAAACTTAAAAAATAAGCAGTTTCTTCTAGAGTATCAGTACCATGGGTTATTACAACTCCTCTGATATCCTCTCCTCCTAGGATTTCCTCTACCTTTTGAGCCAATTTCAACATCAGTTCAGGTGTCATATGAGGACTAGGTATATTGGAAAATTCATAAACCTCAATAGGACAAACCTCAACTAGAGGGGGAATAGCCTCTACTAATTCTTGGCCTGTAACAGCAGGGAAGATACCCTTTCGTACAGGATCATAACGCATAGCAATTGTGCCCCCAGTAGAAATTATCACAACCTTGCTGGTATTCAT
>JAAZJU010000189.1 GCA_012800195.1 Clostridia bacterium | reverse complement strand
GTGTGTCCCCTGACATTAGTTGGGGACATACCTGTCAATAAGAATTACTTAAGCTTCAACAGTGTGTCCCCTGACATTAGTTGGGGACATACCTGTCAATAAGAATTACTTAAGCTTCAACAGTGTGTCCCCTGACTTAGTTGGGGACATTCCTGTCAATAAGAATTACTTAAGCTTCAACAGTGTGTCCCCTGACTTAGTTGGGGACATTCCTGTCAACAGGAACTGCCGATACTTCCGCAGGTGTATCCCCTGACATTAGTTGGGGACATTCCTGGCAATAAGAATTACTTATGCTTCAGCAGGTGTGTCCCCTGACCCTTATAGCAAAGGGGCAAAAAGTCTAGCCTGGGCTTCAATTAATTTAGTGCTGAGGGGTCGCTTACGATAGGTATCATAATCTATTTCCTTACTATTTTTCAGATCGTCCATAAAGATATTTTCAAGTTTCTTGGCTATCTTTTGGTTAAAAATTAAAGCGTTAATTTCAAAATTTAAATTAAAGCTCCGGATATCCATATTGGCTGTACCACTGGAGGATATAATTCCATCCACTATTAGAATCTTAGAATGGATAAAACCCTTTTGATATTGATAGATTTTCACCCCAGCCTCTAAGAGCTCCCCCAGATAGGTCATAGATGCTTTTAAAACAAAGGGTTTATCTGATGGACCAGGAATGAGGAGGCGTACATCTAGACCACTTAAGGCTGCGTTTTTCAGGGCAATAAGAATACCTTCATTAGGTATGAAATAGGGCGTTGTTAAGTAAATTGATTTATTAGCTGTAGCTATCATGGAAAAATACATTTGCATAATGGGTTCCCATAGAGTATCAGGGCCACTAGCAGCTATTTGAATAAGCTCCTTATGTTCAAATTCTTTTATGGGTGGATAATACTTGGCATCAGAAATATTTTGTTCAGTAATAAAGTTCCAATCCTTGAGGAAGATATGCTGGAGAAAGTGCACAGCCTCTCCATCTATCCTCAGATGACTATCCCGCCAGTGGGTGAAGTTATCGCTATGTCTACGATATTCATCTCCAATATTCATACCTCCCACATAACCTATCTGTCCATCAACCACAATTATTTTTCTGTGATTACGGTAATTTAAGCTATTAGTAATCCAGGGGAAATTAAAAGGGGCATAACAAGCTACATGTATACCATTGTCTTTCATTTCTTGAATAAAACTTTTCTTTAATGTTCTACTTCCAAGGCCATCATAAATAACTCGGATCTCCACTCCTTGTTGAGCCTTTTCTAATAATATATTTTTAATAATTGTTCCTATTTGATCGGAACGGATAATATAAAACTCCAGATGGATGTGGTCCTTAGCTTCCTTTAAAGAAGTTATAATATCTGTAAAGAGATCTTCCCCATGCTCAAAAACTGTGGTCTTATTATTAATAGTTAAGGGTGCATAGGCTGCTTTTGATATTAGTTTAACTAGCTTTTCATTATCTCCCAGTTCTTCGATGAAGGATTTATCTTTTAGAATAGCATCCCTATTATATGCCATGAACTTTTCCAGCTGTTCAAAGCCCAAAGCTTCCTTGCGACGATATTTATGGGTTTTGGCAAACTGGCGACCCATAATGAGGTACAGTAAAAAGCCTAGACCTGGTAAAAATATTGAGATTAGAAGCCAGGCCAAGGTCTTGGGAGGATTATCATTTTCTAAAAAAATAATAGTAAATATAGCTATAATAGTAATAGTAGAAAGAACAGCAATTAAAGCCAAAAATTCATCACCTCCCAATAAGTAGTGTGCCTATTTTTAAAGAGCTAATACTCCAAACTAAGAAAATAGATTTATTTTGAAAACTTTGCAACAAAAAGCTTATATATTTCGTCTAAAGGGTATAGGGAGATAGTACACTAAGATAGGAGGAGAACCCAGAATGGCATCCGTAATAGTACTATTTTTTATACCCTTGACAATAATCGTGGCAGTAGCCTTTTTGGTTGCTGGATTTAGGATGTACCAAGAGGAAGGAGGAGAAGATGTGATTAAAAATGTCTATGTTTACCTAGTTTTATTTGCAACTTTGATGATGATTATAGGAGGAAGCGTTTCAGCTTTTATGTCAGCTGCAGATATAGTAGCTCCTGCACCTTATCACCAGACTTTTGAGGATTATAAGCGCTGGG
>JAAZJU010000188.1 GCA_012800195.1 Clostridia bacterium | reverse complement strand
TACCCTTGGCTGATGCCATGGCAAATACTGGCGCGGGAAAGATGATTGCTGATGTGGTTATTGGTGCCTTAGGCGATAATGCTGGCCCTTATGTAGTTATGACAGCTCTGTTCTGGTTGACTTGTATTTTAAGCCAATTTATGTCTAACACCGCTTGCACAGCCTTATTTGCTCCTATTGGCTTATCTATTGCCGTAGGAATGGGAGCTAGTCCTCATGCAGTATTAATGACTGTAGCTATGGCAGCTTCCTGTGCTTTCGCTACTCCAGTAGGTACACCACCTAACACATTAGTATTAGGACCTGGTGGATATAAATTTATGGACTATGTGAAAGTCGGTGTTCCTTTAATCATTCTTATGTTTTTAGTTAACCTGGCTATAGTCCCCATCATTTGGCCTTTCTTCTAAGGCACTAAATAATAAAAGCCAAATTTATTAATACCTGAAAGATTGTCGTGATTTTTGACGGCAATCTTTTTTCACCTAAAAACGCTTTAAAGAAAATTAAAAAAACCTTTCTTAAGGAATAACTTTGCCCTGCTTATGTGCATAATAAAAGCCAAAAGCAGGGTTTTTATACTTTATACATACTAAAAATTAAGGAGTGACTTTAAAAAGCAAACTGTTATTTCAATTATTATCTTATTATCAAGGAGGTTTTTCTTTTGAAAAAGGGTATTGTCTTATTGTTATTAGTATTAATGGCTTTTAGTATTTTTGCTGGGGCTGTCATGGCTACCGAAGAAAATGCTGAAGGTGCTACAGAGTCAAACAGAAAAGCTTATATCACCTTAGTTATTTTAGCTGTTGTTGCTTTCTTCTTTATTACCGAGTTGTTACCCTTAGCAATTACAGCCTTATCTGCACCTGTTGCCTTGAATTTAACAGGAGTCTTAACCCCTAAGGAAGCTATCTCTGGCTTTTCTGACTCTACTACTGTGCTTTTCGGGGGGATGTTTGTGGTTGGTGCTGCTCTTTTTGAAACAGGAGCCGCTGGGAAAATAAGTGATGTTGTTGTAGGTAAAGCAAGGGGCAATCCATTACTTCTCAGCTTTGGAGTTATGGCAATTGCTGCAGGTTTATCCTCAGTCCTAAGTAACACTGGGACTACTGCTGTACTTTTACCTGTAGCTATTGGTATTGCTAATTCCGCTGGTTGGAATAGAAGTCAAATTTTATTACCTCTAGCCTTAGCTGCTGGTTTAGGGGGAACAATCACTATGGTTGGTACACCTCCTAACTTATTGGTAAATGGAGTTTTAGGAAGTGCAGATATGAGGCAATTTGGATTCTTTGAGTTTGGTCTAGTAGGTGTTCCTATGACTATAGTTGGTATAATTTTTCTTTTAACTATTGGCAGAAGATTAATACCTGACCGTCCAGTGGCAGAAGAAGCTGATGCTGCAGCGAAAGCCGCAGTAGAAGCCGAAGTAGGTATTGCTACAGAAAAGCCTGTTTCAAAACAATATATAGCTACTGCAATTATAGTTGCTGTAATTATAATTATGGCCACTGGTATCATTAACTTAACTATCGCTGCTATTTTAGGAGCTATAGTTTGTGTTTTAACTGGAACCATTGGTGAAAAAGAGGCCTATAGATCCATCGACTGGACCACCATCTTTCTCTTTGCTGGAATGTTACCCTTGGCCGATGCTATGGCAAGCACCGGGGCTGGAAAGATGATTGCTGATGTGGTTATTGGTGCCTTAGGTGATAATGCTGGTCCTTATGTAGTTATGACAGTTTTATTTTGGTTGACTTGTATTTTAAGTCAATTTATGTCTAACACAGCTTGTACAGCCTTATTTGCTCCTATTGGCTTATCTATTGCCGTAGGTATGGGAGCTAGCCCCCATGCGGTTTTGATGACTGTAGCTATGGCTGCTTCCTGTGCATTTGCTACTCCAGTAGGCACACCACCTAACACATTAGTACTAGGACCTGGTGGATATAAATTTTTGGACTATGTGAAAGTCGGTGTTCCATTAATTATTATCATGTATTTTGTTAACCTGGCCATAGTCCCCTTAGTTTGGCCTTTCTTTTAAAAGTGGTTATAAAAATAAAATACACATGATGATAATGCCCTCTTTAATTAGAGAAATGATTTCTCATTAAAGAGGGCTTTATTTGAATTATAAAAATTAAAAAATTTTTTTAATAAAAAAGGATTTTGCAAATCAATATAGAATAGGAGTATAGAAAGAAATTCTTAGCTGTATAAAACGCTGGAGGGGAATACAATTGGTAAACTCGGTCAATGGAAAATCTATTTTTTTAACTGGGTATGCTAAATTGCCCGCCTCAATTACTGCGGAAAAACTTTATGCCGTAATTGCTGTAGGTGTGGAAGTTGACCCTGATACTGGCGTTATTCTTGAATGTGACTGTACTCTTGCTACCCAAGTGGGCAAGAATTTTTTTAGAAAACTTGCCAAGGGCTATTGTCTTAATAATGGTTTAGAGGGTTTAATCCAAGAGTTTGAGACAAGATATTATGGTAGTGCCCGCAAAGCAATAATTACCGCCTTGCGTATAATGTATGACAGGTGGCTCACCTTTAAAGAAAGCCAATGCTAATCTTATAAAGTAAAAACTTATATTTAACAGCATGTCCTGACTTCATTAATAAAATTAGTGAAAGGAGATGCCCAAAAGCCATTGTTTGCTAGGTGGGGGTCCAAAACCTCTAAAACTATAGTAAACTACCTCTGGCCAATAACACCATGACACTATGATTAGGTTCTTGGTGTCTGTTTGGCTGATTTTTTTGGGAGGTGCCCATGGACAAACAAACTGTGTTTTTTTCTGG
>JAAZJU010000187.1 GCA_012800195.1 Clostridia bacterium | reverse complement strand
TTCGGAAATTTCAGCAACCAAGATAATCATTTCTAGTAGACTTTCTATATTCTCTCCAGTTAAGGCAGAGACTGGTACCATTATAGTATCTCCACCCCAATCCTCATCAATAAGCCCAAACTCTGTTAATTCTTGTTTAATTTTGTCTGGATTAGCTTCTGGTTTATCTACTTTATTAATAGCTACTATAATAGGTACATTAGCTGCTTTTGCGTGATGGATGGCCTCTTTTGTTTGAGGCATTACACCATCATCTGCTGCAACAACTAAGATGGCAATATCTGTTATTAAAGCCCCTCTAGCCCGCATTGCTGTAAAAGCTTCGTGACCAGGGGTATCTAAAAATGTTATTTTTTGTCCTTTAACTTCTACTTGATAGGCACCTATATGCTGAGTAATACCACCTACTTCGGAAGCAGTAACATTAGCTTCTCGAATTTTATCTAATAAAGATGTTTTCCCATGGTCAACATGACCCATAATGGTAACTACTGGTGGTCTTGGTCTTAAATCTTCTTCTTTATCAATAATTTCTGCAAATAATTCCTCTTCTTTACTTGTCTTAATTTCTACAGTTGCTCCAAATTCCTCTGCAATCAACTGAGCTATCTCAGGATCCAGTTCTTGATTAATTGTAGCCATAGTTCCTAGCTGCATTAATTTTTTTATAACTTCTGTGCTTTTTTTACCCAACTGGTGGGCTAAATCCTGTACCTTAATACTGTCTGTTAAGACAATATGTCTTTTAACTTCTGGTGGAGTTTCTCTTACCTTATTATCTTTAGCTTTATAGCCCTTATTCCTTTTGTTATTTTTGCTCTTAGCAAAACCTTTTTGATTTGCATCCCCAGCTCTTTTTGGCTTTGAGCTTTTAGCTTTGTTTTTATTACTACCTTCTACTAAGCTACCATATTTCTCTTCAATATCTTCTTTAGCATCTATTTTTTTCACTTGCTCTTTATTTTTACCTGGCTGGTTTTTCTTTTCTTTGCTTGTTTCTTTTTCCTTAGCATCAAATTTTAAAACCATACCTTTAATCCTATTTACCTCTTCTGACGGTATAGTACTCATATGATTCTTCACTGGTAATCCAATGTCTATTAATTTATTTAGCAGATCTTTACTGCTCATTTCCATTTCTTTCGCTAACTCATGCACTCTTTTTTTAACCATCCAATCACCCCCGAGTTAATATGGTTCGGGCCAAATCTCTATCAGTAATACCAATAACGGAACGAGGAGATTGTCCTAAAGCAATTCCAAGCTCAAATTTACTCCCTATAGTCAAAACTGGAATTCTTAAATCCTGAGCAAGATATTCCCAATGTTTTTTACGGCTATCTGATAGATCTTCAGCAATTATCAATAAATAAATTTTTTCTTTCTTTAAACAAGCCTTAACAGCGCTTTCACCAGATACAATTTTTTTAGACTTTTGAGCAAAACCCAACATAGTTTTAATCCAAAGATGCTTATCCACGGAAATGCTCCTGTAAACTTTCATAGACTTGGTCGGGTATCTTGATTTTAAAGGCCTTCTCTAGTCTTTTTGATTTAATTGTTTTTTGTAAACATTCGATGTTAGAACAAATATAGGCTCCCCGACCTGATTTTTTACCAGTTGGATCTATAAAAATTTCCCCTTCAGGATCCTTTACTATGCGTATTAAATCCCTCTTGTTAAACATATTTTGACAACCGATACACATCCTCTGTGGAATTTTTTTAACCATCATAATCCCCCAAATCAAAATTATTTTGGTCAAATTCTATTCCTTGTTCCTTAGCCTGTGTTTCGCTTTTAATATCAATCTTCCAGCCTGTTAGCTTGGCAGCTAACCTTGCATTTTGTCCCTCCTTACCAATAGCCAAGGATAATTGATAGTCTGGAACAATAACCCTTGCTTTTTTTTCATCTTCATAAACATGTACATCTAACACTTTAGCGGGGCTTAAAGAATTAGCAATATATATAGCCATATCTTTACTCCACTTAACAATATCGATTTTCTCTCCCCGTAGTTCATTGACTATTGTCTGAACTCTTAGTCCCTTTGGTCCCACACAAGCTCCTACTGAATCAACATTTTCATCATGAGAATAAACTGCAATTTTTGAACGGGATCCTGCCTCCCTAGCAACAGATT
>JAAZJU010000027.1 GCA_012800195.1 Clostridia bacterium | reverse complement strand
TTTATAAATTCTAACCCATTCATTACTGGCATTCGCAAATCAAGAATTACTACTTTTATTGGTTCTTTTTCTAATATAGCTAAGGCTTCTTTGGCATTGGCGGCAATTAAACATTTATATCCTTCCTCTTCCAAATACTCCTTTAATGTTACTCTGATATTAATTTCATCATCAACAATTAGTATCATATCCCACACCTCCTATTTTAAGGTTGTATACATTCTTTTATTTCCTCTAGAGTGAATGGTTTATGGATAAATTTACTTTTAATGTCTTTACAAAGCTCTAGCATCTCCATTTCATCGTTTCTATCCAACAGGAGAATTATCTTGTTAACATCATAACCATTATTATATAAGGCTTTATATATCTCCACACCGTTTAAAAAAGGCATCTTTGTACTTATCAAAAGTAAATCATATTCATTTTCCATAATCATTTGAAAGCCTTTGATGGCATCTTTTTCCTTAATTAAATAGCTTCCTTCACTACTAAACATCTCTTCTACAGCTTCTAAGAACATTTCATCTTCATCAATAACCAAGATTTTTTTATCTTGCAGAGAAACTTCCCACTGCCCTTTATTTAAAGTTTTATATTTGGGAAAAATTAATTTAAAGGTAGTACCTATATTTTCTTGAGATGTAACTCTTATCTGGCCATTAATTTTATTTGCTAAAAAATAAACCATGGAAAGACCTATTCCCGTTCCTTTGCCACTTTTTTTAGATGAAAAGAAAGGCTCGAAAATCTTTTCTAAGTTTTTCTCAGGTATTCCACATCCAGTATCGGAAATAAAAATTTCAACACTATCCCCTATAGTTTTAGCTTTAATTTCTATTTTCTTTTCTCTTGCTTTCTCTAGAGCTTCTAAAGCATTACGGATTAAATTAAAAAGTATTTGGCTAAATTCAACAGAATTACCGAGTACTTCAATTTCCTCAGGAATATCTATCAAAATTTCATAGTTTTCATTTATTTTTGTATTCAATAATACTAGAACATCTTCTAACTGTTCTCTTACATTTACTCTACCTTTAATTTGACTATGTTGGGAAAAAAACAAAAGACTTTTAATAATCTTTGAGATCCTCAAAGCCTCCCGGGCTATTCTATTAATTTCACGACTTTCTTGCTTTCTTTGAAGTAGCTGAGCATTAGTTAGTATCGCAGTTAAAGGATTATTAATTTCATGGGCAATCCCTGCTAGAGCCTCACCTAATAAGATTAATCTATGTCTTTCAGCTGTGGATTTTTCTAATTTTTGATAATTTCTTTTATAATACTCAACTTCGGTATAGTCTCTTGTTTTAATTAGAATTTTTTGTTCCTTACTTATACCCATATAATAACAATAGATATTTATAAGTTTTTTTCCGTGCAAAGAAACATGGCATTTATGCTCAAAATGTTCTATTAATAAAAAGTCATTAACTTTATTCATTTTTTTAATATTTAAAAATATGGGATTATTATCTATATCTATTGAAAGATACTCGAAAAAATTCTGCCCCACTACTTTTGTGCTATGCTCCCTAATATAGTTAGGACTAGCATAGGAAATGTAATAATTTTCATCTAAAACCAGAAAATCAACATAGCTATTATCAATTATAAATTCAAACAAACGATAGTTTTTTTGATAATTGGAGTTAACTAAGAACTGATTTTTGTGGGGATCATGAGGAGTAATATTTGTTACTGTAAAAACACCATAGGTTTTATTATTTAATACTCTAATTTCCCATTCAAGATTGGCATCAATCAATCTTCCCGATTTTGTTCTCTGGGTTTTTTTAAATTTACTTCCCTTTTCTACTAAAAAACTATAGTCCAAAAGACCAATGACATTTTGTAAGTCTTCAGGGAAAAAAAGTAGTCGAAAAATATTCTGATTAATTAATTCCTCAGGAGTGTAACCATAAACATTTTGCATATATTTATTGGCAAAAATACATAAGTTTTTTTCATTAACTATAAAAACTGGGACAGATAATTGATCAAAGACCTCCCATTTTTTTATAAGATCTTCCTCCAAAACACTCACCTCATGCTATGTAAAAAACTTTCTTTATATAGGACACATATAGGACCTTGCTCCTATTTATGCATAGGATCTTTTTCCTAATATAGGATTTCTACATTTTAACACATTTTCCTGCAATTTTCGACAAAAGTTTCATAAATCAAAATAATTATTTCATAATGCAAAATAAAAGGGTTATTGCCAAAATGCAATAACCCTTTTATTTGAAAATGCCCAATGGTCCTGCTATAAGCACTATCACCGCGAAGATCATTCTATAAAACGCAAATACTCGCATAGGCTTTTTCTTTAGATAAGATATAAAGCCGTCGATTACCTTTAAAGCTACGATAAAGGAAACAATAAAACCCACTGCTAAGGTTAATAATTCCACAGAGTTGAGACTAAATAAGCCGCCAATCTTGACAATCTTTAAAAAACTCATGCCGACCATAACGGGAATGGCCAAAAAGAAAGAAAATTCAGCAGCTACAACGGTAGAAAGACCTGATACCCATCCACCTATTATGGTAGAAGCAGACCGGGACATGCCTGGGATAATTGCTAAACATTGGAAAAAACCAATAATTATAGCCTGTTTGACAGTTACATGGAGTTCCTGTCCCATTAAATTATTATTTCTAAATCTATTCTCGGCATAAATCATCAATATTCCCCCGAGGAAGAGGGTTAGGGCAACTGTAACAGGGTTAAATAAATATTGTTCTGCTAAATCATCTAAAAGAATTCCGAAAACCCCTCCTGGAATACAAGCAATAAAAATCATAAACCAAAACCTAAATCCTGATCGCTCATAGCCTACTCGCTGAGGGAAAAAGTTTATTAGAGTGTCTTTTACCTTTTGCCAATAGAGAATAACCACAGCTAAAATAGCACCTAATTGAATTACATAAGTATACATCTCTACATAATTGGGATGAATTCCTTTAAAACCCAATAAATTCTGGAAAATGATTAGATGTCCTGTTGAAGATACTGGTAAGAATTCAGTTACACCCTCCACAATTCCGAGAATTATCGACTGGAAAATAAAATATAGCGTCTCCATTAAATTTAATTTCCTCCTTAAACATTTGACAGTCATAATATTAACATAAATTTCTTAGTAATGCCCTAACAATATTTGTTTCTTCTTTTAATTATTTAGCACTTCTATTATCTTATGCCTTAAGTACTCCTGGAATGTTTGGTTGTTTTATTATTGGCTAAAGATTATAATAAATTAAATTATAGTATAACAAATACTATTATAATTATTATTATATAACAATCAGTAATAAAGGAGCGATTGCAATGATTAAGGCCGATAGGCTTGATACCCTCCAGCCTGGGATTTTCTCCTTGATAAATGAAAAGAAAAAGCAGGCTTTAAATGCTGGAAAAAATATTATCGACTTAAGTATTGGCAGCCCTGATATGGCTCCCCCCTCTCATGTCAAAGAGATTCTTCTACAAGCTGCCCAAGATGATAAAAATTACGGCTATGCCTTAACGGAAGGTCTTGAGGTTTTCAAAAACGCCGTTGTAAACTGGTATGAAAAAAATTATAGGGTTAAGTTAGATCCTGCTACAGAAGTCCTATCTTTAATGGGTTCCCAAGATGGTTTAACCCATTTACATTGGGCTCTTCTTAATCCAGGAGATTTAGTCCTAATTCCAGACCCAGGTTATCCTATTTATCAGGCAGGTCCTCTTTTAGCGGGAGGTAAAATTTATCCTCTCCCCCTTTTAGAAGAGAATGACTATTTACCAGATTTAGATAACATTCCTGTTGAGATTTGCGAAAAGGCCAAAGTAATGATTCTTAATTATCCCAGTAATCCCTTAGCAGCTACTGCAACTAAAGAATTTTTTGAAGATTTAGTAGCCTTTGCCAAAAAACATCAGATTATAATAGTTCATGATTTTGCTTACTCCGAGCTATCTTATGATGGCTTTAAAAACCCTAGTTTTTTAGAAGTACCAGGAGCCAAGGAAGTTGGTGTGGAAATCCACTCTGTTTCAAAAACTTTTAATTTAGCTGGCTGCCGTTTGGGCTTTATTGTAGGCAACGCCGAGGTTATTGATGCTCTAAGATTAGTAAAAAGCAATATCGATTACGGCACCTTCTCGCCAATTCAAATTGCTGCAGCTAGTGCTTTGACCGGGCCAGAAGAATGTGTGAAGGAAAATGCCCTAAACTATCAACATAGAAGAGATGTACTTATTGAGGAACTAGCAAAATACGGTTGGCAGGTACCCAAACCTAAGGCCAGTATGTTTGTCTGGGCCAAATTACCGGAAAAATTCCCCTCTTCAGAGGACTTTGCCTTTAAATTATTAGCACAAACAGGGGTAGCTGTGGTCCCGGGAATTGCCTTTGGGACTCATGGTGAAGGGTATGTAAGAATTGGATTAGTACAAGATAAGGAGAAAATAAGAGAAGCAGGTAAACGAATAGGTGAATTTATTAGTTAATAGTGAGGCCTCGACTCCTTCGAGGCCTTTTATTTACTCCAATCTGTTCTAAATAAGTATAGTCCCACAAAACTTAAAAGCACACCCATTAAAAAATCATCATTGGATAAATGGAAAATACCTATAATAAAGGCCAAAACTCCTAAAGATCGAGTTAACATGTTTCAGACTCCCTTTCTTATCCTATATTGTCATTGTCTACCGAATTAAGTAAACTTTATATATAAATACAATTATATTAACGATATAAGGTATATAGATATTTTTTGTGATCTAAAAGAGGGGGTGTTGATTAATGGAAATAAATCTTCAAGGCTTTTTAACTAACTTTTTACTAAAAAACCAGCTTACCTTAAATATACCCCCCAAGGAAACTTTTAAAAACCAAGGGTTGAAATATGAGATATCATCCAACACAAATAATAATTTTTTAACAGTGTCCATAGATAAAAAGCACTTTATTAAAATTCCTTTACCGGAAATCTTAGAGGAATTAGGCGTGAAAGCAACTCCAGAAAATTTAATGATCCTTAAAAAGCTTTTAGAAAATAAAATGCCCCTCTCAAAGGATAGGTTTACTTCCCTAGCTAGGCTATTGGGGGAAATTCCTTATTATCAAGAGGAAATTCTAGATTTACTTTTTAATCCCCTTTTGAAATTACTTATTTTAAACACCCAGGACGAGGAAAAAACTTTCCTTTATCTTGAGCAAGAAAATCAAGATAAAAAAGGTTTCGAGCTTACTATCCTCTATCAACATCCCAAAGCTGAGGAAATTTTAATTAAAATATTCTGGGACAAGTCTCCCGTAATTAATATGTATTTTACTAATGATGAAATCAAAAAACTTTTTTCAACTAGAATAAATCAGTTAAAAGAGCGTTTGGATCCTGATTTCCAAATTAATCTTTACTCTAGAAAAAAACTCCCTGTAAAAGAACAGAAAAGCACTTATTACAAAATAGATCTTAAAATTTAAAGTGGGTGTTGCTATGAAGAAAGCAGCTGGACTTAAATATAAAAAGGGGGATAATGCCCCCAAAATAATAGGTCTAGGTAAAGGTCATATTGCAGAAAAAATAATTGAATTAGCTCGGGAAAATGATATACCTATCGTTCAGAATCCTCTTCTAGCCCACGAATTGACCAAGCTGGATTTAGATCAGGAAATACCCCCTGAATTATATACAGCGGTGGCAGAGATATTAGCCTTTATCTATAAGACCTCTAGAGATATTCCTTAAAATCATTAAGTTTATACTCCTTAAAATTACTCTTACAATGCCTACAAATATACAAATTTAAGTATCTATTATAAGATTTGAAGGAAGTTTGGCATTTAGGACAAACATATAGCCAACGGGGGTCCTTGGCTTTTTCTTTGGAATGGCGAGAAACATTAGCCCCTTGTTCCTGCAACTTTATTAAATAAGCTTTAAACTTCGGCCCATGACCTGGAACTATCAGGTGGATCATTTCATGTAATAAAGTGTTATCTATTTCTTCTGGATATTTTAAATGATACCAAACAGATATTTTTATAATTTTCTTACGATAATTACATGAACCAGCTGCGCTAGTCATTCTTTTAGACCATTCTATGGTAATCTCTCTAGGAAGAATATTTTCAAAATACCTTTCATTATATTCTCTATATCTAGCCTGTAATTCCTCTACCTGGGGCAAATCCTTAATTTCCAAAAAAGATACCTCCAACCAGTTTAAGTTCTTTTATTATTTTACTACAATTATATTATCCTGTCAGAAGAACGAGTCTGTCCTAGTAAGAATTAAACTCCCAGTTAAATTAAAAGGATTTATCAAAATAATTGGCGAATTCAACAATGACCTACAAAAAAGGAGTAATTGAAGATATGACTGTTATGGATAAATTTTTGAAATGGTATAACTATCCTCAATTGAATGAGGAGCTTAAAAAGGATTTAGAAAACATTAAAAATAATCCAGAAGAAATTGCAGAAAGATTTTATAAGGATTTAGAATTTGGTACGGGTGGTCTAAGGGGTATCCTCGGGGCTGGTACCAATAGAATGAACATATACACCGTTAGTAAAGCAAGTCAAGGATTAGCCAATTATATTAACAAAACATTACCTGCCACAAAAGAAAAAAAAGTGGTTATTGCCTTTGATTCTCGTCATAAGTCACGGGAATTTGCCATACAGGCAGGCTTGGTTCTAGCTAAAAATAATATCAAGGCCTATGTTTTTCAAGATATAACCCCTACCCCCCTCCTTTCTTATGCAGTGTGCCAATTACAAGCCACAGCAGGGATAGTTATTACTGCTAGTCATAACCCCAAGGAATATAATGGTTATAAGGTGTATTGGAGCCATGGGGGACAAATTACTGATTTTTGTGCCACGGAAATTATTAATGAGGTAAATAACATTACCGAGGAGCTAAGGATCGAAGCCCTAGCTTTAGATGATGCTTTGGAGTTGGAGCTCTTCACTTGGCTAGAGGATGATATCCTAAATTCCTATTTAAATAGAACTAAAGGATTAATGTTAAACCCCCATTTGGTAGCTACAGAAGGGCATAGTTTAAAAATTGTCTATACTCCTCTCCATGGAACTGGCTGTATACCGGTAACCCGCTTATTAAAGGAAAGTGGCTTTACTAATCTCCAGGTAGTTAAAGAACAAAGTATTGCTGATCCTGATTTTTCTACGGTAGTTTATCCTAACCCCGAGGAAGAAGCGGCCTTTGAGCTTGCCCTAGATTTAGGGGAAAAAATAAACGCCGATATTATTATGGGTACAGATCCCGATGCTGACCGCATCGGAGTGATTGCCAAGGATGCTGATGGGAAATATGTGCTCCTCACAGGAAACCAATTGGGAGCTCTATTAATTGATTATCTTATAGAAACTAAGA
>JAAZJU010000186.1 GCA_012800195.1 Clostridia bacterium | reverse complement strand
TTAGAAAAGCAGAAGAGTTGAGAGAAGAAGCGAAAAGATTGAAGAAAGAGGCTGAAGAGATATTATATAGTCAGTTAAAGCAAGAGCAATATTTGGAAAAGCAAAAAAGTATAGTAAATAAGTATATATGGCTTTCAGATAAGGAAGTTGATACAAGAATAGATAGTCAGTACTATAAGCCTAATTATATTTTATATAAGCATATTCTTAATAAAAACGGAATAAAGACCAAAAAAATCAAGGATGTTGTTAAAGATATAAGAACAGGTACTACTCCACAAAGCAATTATATTACTAAAGATGAAAAAAGGATTAAATTTTTAAGGGTAAACAATTTAGGTTATTGTATGCTTGAAAAAGATGATATGCTTTATGTGAATGATAAATATGATGAAAAAAAATTAAAAATTATTCCAAAGGGTGATATTTTGGTATCTATTGCTGGAACGCTCGGAAGGTCATCAGTTGTTGATATGGATAATTGCACTACCAACCAAAATATTGCAGCATTGACACTAAAAAATATTAATTTTATTAAACCATATTATTTATCATTATATCTTAATAGTTATTTTGGATATTTATCATTGGATACTATATCAACACAAGCAACTGTAAAGTATATAAATAATGAATTGTTAGGGGAAATAGAAATACCACTTATTGATATAGACATACAGTTGATAATAGAGGAAAAAATCGCAAGATATAAAAACAAAATTAATAAATCAAAGCAACTAATTCAAGAAGCCAAGCAAGATGTAGAAAACCTAATAGAAGGTAACTTTAGTATGAAAGAATGAAAGGTTGTAGAGTAGGGGGAGATAAGTTGAAAACTCAAGATGTTGTATATAAAATACTTCAAAAGTTGGATGAGACACTAGATGAAAACAATCCAGATTTTACTGATTTAAGTCCAGAATCACTTGGGATAAGCAAGGAAAGAAGAAACTATATTTTAGAAATGATGCAAGATGCAGGTCTTATAAAGGGAGTTAATTTTACTAGAGGTGGAAATAATAGAGCACCTATTATGGTTTTTTTAGATAATATGAAAATAACCTTAAAAGGAATAGAGTATTTAGCGGAAAACTCATCCACTGCAAAAATATTAAGAGCAGCAAGGGAAATTAAGGACTTAATTCCGGGAATATAGAGGACCCTAGAGATGAAAGAGGGTGATGTTTATTGGTAAACATAAACGAGTTGGTTAAAAGTTTAAACTTCCTATACGATTATGGAGAAATAAAAAATAATATAGATTTACAATACCTTACAGACCAAAACTTTATTAGGCTTGTAGAAGATAGACTGGTTATTACAAAAAAATGGATAAAATTTAGTGGGAAGGTAAGCAAAGAAGACTTTATATCCTCTCTTCTCTGTTTCTATCCTCCGTTATTGCATAAACTGTTGCAGAAGGTTTACGCAGAGGCATGTATTATAGGCAAGAGGGGAGACAGCAAAGCCCTATATGAGTTTATAGACAGCATCCCTGAATTTGCCGAAACAATATTACAGATAAAAGATGAGGTTATAGAGGAAACAGGAGATATAAAGGGTTTTTATCAGGCTGTATTTAATGGGTATCCACAATATTCCTCAATACTTAACAAACTTAAGACCATACAGTTCGCAGAGAACGTGGAAGATGTAGACTCGGCTTATGTGGGAAATAATCCTAATGAAATATGGACAAAAGGCAGAAGAGTAACTTCATCTATAACTATTGCAAAGTTAAAGGAGAAAAACAATTATACCTATACTCCCTATGAATACAGGGATTTCCCAGTGGAGGAACCAGTGAGAGAAGTTCTTTCTTACCCGTGGAAAACATTTTTGACTTTGTTGACTATGGTAGCCCTGGAATATCAGACGGCTGGCTTTGAAGGCTTAGCCATAAGGCCCACAGACCACAGCAACTACTATGCAGTACAATCCTTAGACTTTTACATTTTCAATACAAAGGGAAGAGAGATTAGGGTAGGAAGGCTTAATGATTTTGTATATGAGTTTTGTTTAGAGAATGATATATACTTATTCCCCGACAAGGCTCCAGAAGTAGACAAGGTGGTTTTTGATATGATGGATGAGCAAAAAATAGATTTTAAAGATGGTGAATATGTCCTTAATGAAAAGTTTAAGGACCTGATATACTCCAAGGATATTATTATTAAAAACCGTTCCAGAAAGTTTAAAAACACCCTTAAAGATTACATAGAAAAGTTGAGGAATACATTATGATTATTAAAATAGGTACTGATAGATTCTGGGTAAAGCCATCCAACATAGAAAGATGGGCGGAAATCTTAAAATCCTTACCAGAAAAAACACCTTGCACCAGTAAAAAAGATATAGCCAGAGACTATTTAGATTACAAGGTTGATGAAAGTGGAAGGATTGTAAATGCTGATGAGGTATATGGCCTGTTTGGGGTTGAAAATACAAAAGACTCTGTAACTATCGTTGGATGTAACTTTATTAAAGAAAATGAAGATGGATACGAACTTACAGAGGGTGCTATTGAACTGTTAGAGCGGTACAAACAAAATGCGGGATGGGAAAAGGTATTGGCAAGTCAATTATTAAAGTATTCCATAAGGGTTAGAACTATTGTTTTTGCAATGTTAAATGGAGGACAACTTATTTTTGGAAAAGGATATATGAAAAACTTTGCCAAGGCTTATATAACCTTTAATAATAAGGAGTATTATGTATTTAGCAATAAACCAGAAAAAGTAAATATAAATGATTTAATGAGTGAAAACACTTTAAAAATATTAGGAGATTTCTGGCGTAAGGAACTTAACATAGATGAAACAGAAGAAATAATGTTTAGAGGAATTAACAAGGATTATCCTTCATTAGGCTCCATGAGCACATATTTAAAAATACCGATGCTGTTATTTGATTATTTGGGCTGGATTATTGAATATGAAGATGGAAAGTACATCTTAGATAAGCAGAAAATAAAAAATGACGCAGGTCAAAGTGTGTATGAAAGTCTAGTAAATGGGGCAAATGCAGATGAATTAGAAATATTAGAACAATTAATAAAAGAATATTCTGATGCAAGAGGATTTTTTCCAATAGGAATTTTAGGCTCTATGCTTAAAACCAGCATCGATAACCAAAGTAATATGACGGAAGAACAGTGGATTGACCATTATTTTATTACAGGAATAAACCAGGGAAGGTTTAAAATTAAGCATCATGAGCAAGGACAGCCAAGACATGGCAGGGGACTCTTAGGGAAAAGAGATTACCAATTACTAAGATTAGAAATTATAGGTTAGGAGGGATGGGTATGTCTATATGGGCACCCTTTGGCACCAGTGATTTTCCATTAAACCAACCAATGGTTGGACAAAAAGAGTTTTATGATATTTTTAAAGGCTTTACAAAGACTATGAAAAATGCAGGGATGGCAACTATATTTCCATTGATTTCAAAGTGGGGTGTAGGTAAATCCCGAATCGGATTTGAACTTGTCTCAGAACCTCTTGGCATGGATAAGGGCTGGATTATTAATGAAGATGGAGAACAAAAGGAAGTAAGGATTTTTAAGCCTAACTTCGAAGATAAGGTTCTTCCATTATACATAAGGTATTC
>JAAZJU010000185.1 GCA_012800195.1 Clostridia bacterium | reverse complement strand
GAGTTCGAATCTCGTCTTCCGCTCCACCAAGACTAACTAAGACTAGTTATACACTAGTCTTTTATTTTCCGTATAAAATAAGGGGAAAGATACCTGTTGACATGTCATTTTTCCCATGGTAAAATAAATTTTGTTGCAGCAGAAAATTACGCTTGCGGCGACATAGCCAAGTGGTAAGGCAGAGGCCTGCAAAGCCTTTATTCCCCGGTTCAAATCCGGGTGTCGCCTCCATTTTACTGCCGGGGTGGCGGAACTGGCAGACGCACAGGACTTAAAATCCTGCGGGAGTCAAATCCCGTACCGGTTCGATTCCGGTCCCCGGCACCAACTTATTTATCTATTCATAATGATATATTTTTAATTGTTAGAGTCTAGCATCAATTATTTATATAATAATCTTTTAAAAAAATTAATATTTGAATATTTGCATGTTATATTGACAACATGCCGGGGTGGCGGAACTGGCAGACGCACAGGACTTAAAATCCTGCGGGAGTCAAATCCCGTACCGGTTCGATTCCGGTCCCCGGCACCAAGAAAATCAGAGTAGATGTTTCTACTCTGATTTTTTTTGTGTTTCGAGAACTTTGAGCTAATGAAATACATATATATCCTTCTTTAACTACAAAATATCCTTATGGAAATCAATTAGTTTTAAGGAGGATGGAAATGACTAAAAAAGGTCCCCATAGAATTGATGGAAGGATTAGCTACCATGATTCTGTACAAGAAATGTATGAAAAAAGACTAATTCCCGATGGGATGAGTAATGTTTTTGATCGCTTTGATCCACAGGACAAAATCAGATGTAATTATTGTGAAGAAGGGGTTAGTTGTCAATTATGTAGTAATGGCCCTTGCCGAATTAATAAAAAAACCGGTGCTGAGTTAGGTGTTTGTGGTATTACTCCCGATGCAATGGCTATGCGGGATATGCTTTTAAGAAATGTTATGGGTACATCTACATATGCTCATCATGCTTTTATGGCCTTTAGTACTTTAAAATCAACTGCTCAGGGTAAAACTCCATTTAAACTTACTGATACTGAAAAATTGTATGAGATGTGTAAAAAACTAAATATTGATACTAGCGGGGATGATAATCAGGTAGCAGAAAGATTAGCTGACTACTTTATAGCAGAACTTTCCCATGACTATCAAGAACCCAGTGAAGTGATTAAAGCCTTTGCTCCTAAAGAAAGGCAAAAAGTGTGGCAAGACTTAGCCATTTATCCTGCTGGGGTCCTGCATGAGATTAAAGATGCCACAGCTAGTTGTTTGACTAATGTTGATGGTGATTATATGTCTCTTGCTAGAAAGGCTCTTAGACTAGGTATAGCTTGTATATATGGGGCACAAATTCCTTTGGAAATGTGTCAGGATATCTTGTTTGGTACCCCCATGCCCCATGAGGTAGATATGGATTTAGGTGTTATGGATCCTGATTATATTAATATTGTTTTTAATGGTCATGAACCATGGATGGGTGTGGCCACAATTTTTGAGGCTAAGAAGCCAGAATGGCAGCAAAAAGCCCGGGAAATTGGAGCCAAGGGAATAAGGGTAATAGGTTCTATTGAAACCGGTCAGGAGCTACTACAGAGATTTCCTATGGATGAAGTTTTTGCAGGACATATTGGCAACTGGCTATCTATTGAGCCTTTGTTAGCTACTGGTACAGTTGATGTTTTTGCTATGGATGAAAACTGTTCACCTCCCTATTTAGCTCCCTATGCTGAAAAATATAAAGTAACTTTAGTTTCAGTTAATGATTTGGTCAGAATCCCCCTTGTTGATAAAAACTTAGATTATAAACCGCCAGAGGCACAGGAAATGGCTATTAAATTAATTGAATGGGGGTTAGCTAATTTCCCAGTAAGAAAGGAAAAGGTTAAACCCTATGTACCTCAAAAGAAAACAAAAGCTGTGGCAGGTTTTTCCACAGAAGCTATATTAAAAGCCTTAGGCGGTAAATTGGATCCCTTCCTTGATGTAATTAAATCTGGAAAGATAAAGGGTGTAGTGGCTATAGTCAACTGTAGTACATTAAAAAATGGTCCTCAAGATTGGATGACTGTAAACTTAGCTAAAGAGCTAGTGAAAAGAGATATTTTAGTTTTAGCGGGTGGCTGTGGTAACCATGGCTTAGAGGTGGCGGGGATGTCTAACATGGATGCTTTAAAATATGCTGGGGAGGGCTTAAAAGAGGTTGGCCATGCTTTAGGAATTCCACCCTGTCTAAGTTTTGGTACCTGTACGGACACAGGTAGGGTTTCTATGCTGGTTACAGCTATTGCTGATGCTTTAGATGTAGATACATCACAATTACCAGTTGCAGTTAGTGCTCCAGAATGGATGGAACAAAAAGCCACCATTGATGGGCTGTTTTCTGTAGCATATGGTTTATATACTCATTTATCACCCCTCCCACCAGTGACAGGGGGTCCAGAACTAACCAAATTCCTTACAGAGGATGTAGAAAAGCTAACTGGAGGTAAAGTGGGTATAGGGGATGATCCTGTTAAGGTAGCTCAAGATATTGAAGCCCATATAATTAAAAAAAGAAAAGCCCTTGGAATATAAAACTGGTGTTTCTAGCAAGATTAGGCTTTATAGCCTAATCTTTTTTGTTTTTTTCTCCTTGATACGCTTTTAGTAAAGCTTTTTGGATAGTTTTATGGTAAATAATTGAGAATACTTAAGGATTATAGTATAATCAGTTAAAATTAATAGTAATAAATTCCATTTGAAAAGGAGTGGTTATATTGCGGCTTACCACCTTGGATGAAGCCCTAGAATTAGAAGAAAAGGAAATAATAAATCTACACAAGACATATCTTAATCCCAACCTTGTTTCTCTTTTGGGATTAATAAAATTTGATAAAGTATATAAAAAAGCTCAAGGTGCAGTAGTTAAAGATGAAGAAGGCAATGAATATTTAGATTTTTTAGGAGGTTATGGGGCTTTAAATATTGGACATAATCATCCTGAAGTTTTAGCTGGTTTAGAAAAAGTTAAAGAAATGCCCAACATCTTGCAGATAGCTTTAGGAAGAATGTCTGCTGTATTAGCGAAAAATTTGGCTCAAATTACTCCGGGGCAATTACAAAAAACTTTTTTTGGCAACAGTGGGGCAGAAGCTGTAGAAGGAGCTTTAAAGATAGCTAAAGCAGCTACCAAAAAACACAAAATTATCTATTGTGAAGGCTCCTTTCATGGCAAGACCATGGGAGCATTGACAGTAACAGGTCGTGAAAAATATAAAACAGATTTCTTACCCTTGGTACCCAATTGTGAGGGTGTGCCCTATGGGGATTTAGAAAGTCTGGAAAAGAAATTAAAAGGCCAGGATGTAGCAGCCTTTATAGTTGAGCCCATTCAAGGGGAAGGAGGAATAATTGTTCCGCCTCAGGGTTATTTAAAGCAAGCTGAAAAGTTGTGTCATCAATACGATGCCCTTCTAATTGTCGATGAAATTCAGACTGGCTTTGGTAGAACTGGGAAAATGTTTGCATGCCAATATGAGGATGTAAATCCTGATATTATGTGTTTAGCCAAATCTCTAGGGGGTGGAGTAGCACCTATTGGAGCCTATATTGCCACCGATAAGGTATATCAAAGAGCTTACGGCAGTATGGAAAAAGCAACCCTCCATACCTCTACTTTTGGTGGAAATACCTTTGCCACAGCAGCTGGCATTTTATCTTTAGAAATAATAGTTCGAGATAATTTGGCCCAAGAAGCTTTAGAAAAAGGAAATTACCTTTTGACCAAATTAAAAGATATGCAAAGAAAGTATTCTATGCTTAAAGATGTTAGAGGGAAGGGTTTAATGATTGGCTTAGAGCTAGAGGGAAGTAGTAGTAATTTACTTAATAAGTTAACTGGCGGAACTTTAGAAAACTTATCCAAAGAATATTTTGGTTCTTTAGTGGCTGGTAAATTATTAAAAGATTATAGGATTATCACAGCTTATACTTTAAATAATCCCAATGTAATTAGGATTGAACCACCTCTTAATATTACACATGAGCAAATCGATAAACTTATCTTTGCTTTAGAAAAAATTTTTTCGGAAAACAAAGGTTTTATAAAAATGGCTCTTAGTAATGCAAAAAATATTTTTTGAGGATTCATTCAGATAGGAGGATGTCAATTTGTTTAAAAGTGATATTGAAATAGCCCAAGAAACCCAACTGCTCCCCATTGTTGAAGTAGCTAAGAAATTAGGAGTGGAGGATTACCTCGATAATTATGGTAAATATAAGGGAAAAATAGATTATAGAATACTGGATAAATATCAAGAAAAGGCCGATGGTAAATTAATTTTAGTGACCGCCATCAATCCCACTCCTGCTGGAGAAGGAAAAACTACAACTACTGTGGGTCTAGGGGATGCCTTAAGTGCTTTAGGTAAAAAAACAGTTATTGCCCTTCGGGAGCCTTCTTTAGGTCCTGTTTTTGGAGTGAAAGGGGGGGCTGCTGGAGGAGGATATGCTCAGGTAGTGCCTATGGAGGATATTAATTTGCATTTTACTGGAGATTTACATGCTATAGGTGCCGCAAATAATCTTTTAGCAGCATTAATTGATAATCATATCCAACAAGGCAATAGTTTAAATATTGATCCTCGGAAAATTATCTGGAAAAGATGTCTGGATATGAATGATAGACAATTAAGATATATTGTAAGTGGCTTAAATGGGAAGGCTAATGGAACTCCGAGGGAAGATGGTTTCGATATAACTGTTGCTTCAGAAATTATGGCTATTCTTTGTTTATCTAAGGACATTGAGGATTTAAAGGAAAGGATTTCCCGAATTGTTGTGGGCTATAACTATCAAGATCAACCCATTACTGCTGGAGATTTAAAAGCCCAGGGAGCCTTAGCTGCTCTTCTAGTAGAAGCTTTAAAACCCAACTTAGTTCAAACTTTAGAGCATACTCCAGCCTTCATTCATGGAGGACCTTTTGCAAATATAGCCCATGGTTGTAATAGTATTATGGCTACCAGAATTGCCTTAAAATTAGGAGATTATGTAGTCACTGAAGCTGGTTTTGGAGCGGATTTAGGAGCTGAAAAGTTTTTAAACATTAAATGTCGCATGGCAGGTTTAAAGCCAGATGTAGTTGTAATAGTTGCTTCCATAAGAGCTTTAAAGCATCATGGAGGACAGGCTAAAGGACAACTAGGGGAAGAAAATTTAGAATACTTAGAAAAGGGTTTACCTAATTTATTAAGACATATTCAAAACATAACTCAAGTTTTTGGCCTCCCTGCAGTGGTAGCTATCAATCAATTCCCCACTGATACCCAACGAGAATTGGATTTAGTTTATGCCAAATGCAAAGAGTTGGGGGTTAATGTTGCCCTTTCAGAAGTTTGGGCTCGAGGGGGAGAAGGAGGAAAGAAGCTAGCCCAAGAGGTAATTCGTTTAGCAGAGGAAAATAATAATAATAACTTTACCTTTAGTTATGATCTTAATAAATCCATTAAGGAGAAGATTGAGGGAATTGTTACGAGGATTTATGGTGGTGTAGGGGTGGAATATTCCAACCAGGCTCAGAAAGAAATTGAAGCTCTTGAAAAACTAGGCTTCGGTCAGCTCCCTATATGTATGGCTAAGACTCAATACTCTTTTTCTGATGATCCTAGTAAATTGGGTGCGCCAACAGATTTTAAAGTTAATATTAAAAATGTAAAAATTTCTGCAGGAGCTGGTTTTATTGTAGTACTGACAGGGGAAATTATGACCATGCCAGGGTTACCCAAAGCACCAGCAGCGGAAAAAATTGATGTAGATAGTCAAGGTAAAATAACAGGTTTATTTTAAGAACAAGAGGGTGGCCAGTTCAAGTGGCCACCCTCTTTATGGCTATATAGGCAGATATTACTTATATAAACTTTCTCCATCCTCAACTATAATTTAGATTAGATGAAATGATGGAGGTATTAGGTCTTGCAGCATAAAAAAACATTCTTTTTTCTAAGTCTAGTGTTAGTAGTTGTATTTAGTACATATTTTTTTATAGAGGGGAAATTGTATCAATCCCTAGGAGCTTTGGTCCAGAAAGAAGTAGAGAAGGAAGAAGACCAAAAGGAAATAGAAAAGGTAGACGAGACAAGTAAGAAAAATGACGACAAAATTGATATCACCGAGGAGCAAGAAGTTAAAGAAGAAAGTCTTCCTTTAGAAAATCCAGAGGTAATTAAAGAGGCTGATTTGTTAAGGGATGCTCATATGGTGGCAAATAACCAACAATTAGCATCTCGATCCCAGAGTGCTAGTAACCAACAAGCTCATGAAAGGTCACAGCAGGAAGTTCAAAAAGAGGTTGTAAAGTCGGAACCTGTTAATAAACAAATAAAAACAGATTTTAATGCTTATGTTTTAGATATTATTAAAACTTATGATATTAAAAATATTAGTTACCCCTACTTACTAAATAATGACTATAGCAATTATAATGGAGTAACTACTAACTTAGTTTTTCAAGGCCAAACTCTTGCTAAGGCCCACCCCAGTGGAAATCGGGCCAGCCATTGTGTAGGTATCACCTTTGAGGTATTTTTTAAGGCTATGCAAGCTCGCAATAAGGCTCTAGGTAAATCCGTAGAGGATTTCAATGGTTTAAACTTTAACCAACTTCAGGATTTAATGCTTACTTGGTATGTTGCCAATGGTTCTAAAAGCATTAGTAATGTAACGGTAGCCCTTGAAAGATATGGACTAGGCAAAAGAATATACAATTGGGAAAGTGTCAGAGCAGGGGATTTTATTGATTTTAATCGATCCAATGGAACAGGTCATACTGCTGTTTTCCTAGAATGGATACGGGACAATAATAATAGCATCATTGGCATTAAGTATTGGTCAAGCCAAGAATCCACCAATGGGATAAATTATAAAGACGAATACTTCGGGAGTGTATTAAAAGATCCATTTTACATTGCTAGGGTATATTAAGAAATGGGACAAGCCTTCGGGCTTGTCTTTTTTCGTGGAACTAAATAACGCTTTTTTCGTCAAAGAATATGTAAAGCATATTTTAAAAAGAAGGAGAGTTTAAAATGAAGTCTAAAAAATTACTTTCAGGAATGTTAACTTTAGGGATGTTATCCCTTTCTACCGTTGGTGCTTTTGCAGTTGATTCTGAGGAGGTTAGGCTTATTAGTGCTCCAGCAGATGTTATTCCAATCTCCGCCGAAATAATTCCCATTAAAGCACCAATTAATGAATTGGAACAGGCTCGCTTTTACTCTTTTAGAGGCACTGTTAAGGAAATAAATGACCATTGGTCTATAGAAGGAGCTAAATTTATTTCCCTTGAAAACGAAGATGGAGAACCAGCTAATGTAATCATTTCCGATTCTACATATGTGGAAGGGGAAAAGGAATTTACTGTGGGGATGGAATTAACTATCTTTTATGATGGCACTAAACCGATGATTATGATTTACCCTCCTCAGTATAGCGCCAAGGTTGTTGTGGTAGACCAGGGAGATAAATTTGTAAAGGTTGATTACTTCGATGAAAATTTAGTAAGTATAGATAACAACTTAAAATTAAATATCTCTGAAAAAACAGAGATTATTAATGAAGATGGTCAGGCCTATGAGGGGGAGCTTGCCAATAAATATCTTACAGTTATTTATGATGTCACTACTCGTAGCATTCCAGCTCAAACTAATCCTCTAAAGGTAATTGTGCTGGATATGGAAGAGGAAGCTATAGAAAATCCAGTTGAGGAAATTGAAATACCTAAGAGCTATACCAATGAAGAGGGTATAACCATGGTTCCTTTACGTTGGGTAGCTGAAAAACAAGGTTTTACTGTAAAATGGAATGGTGAAGAGCAAAGTATTACTCTTAATGAGGAATCTATTTTAAAAATAGGTGAAACTGAATATAACGTTTCACCAGAAGAAAAAAGAAAAATAGAAACTGCTCCCGTTTTAAAAGATGGAACTACTTTTGTTCCCCTAAGCTTTTTTGAAAATAGACTAAGTGAATAGGCTAAGTTTAGGTGCAGCTTAGGGGAATTAATTTCCTCTAAGCCGTTTTTAATTTGACTTAATACTAAGTAATTAGAATTTGATTTTAGTGATTGTGTTTACTTAGGTTTATGATTTTCCACTCACATTATTTTGTAAAAGAAAAAGGTGTTGGTTAGTTAACCAGCACCAAATATATAGCATGTATGAAGGAAGTGTTTCTTTTGAAGTTTTGCTTTTAAAGTATTTTAAATCTTTCCAGATTCAACAATTTTAGCTGTTGACAAAGTTGTTTGGTTCGTTTCAGTTTCAGTTTCTTCTTTATGCCAGAAAGTTTTTCTAGCAAAAATACTTAGTAAAATTGGGATAACAAGTAAGGAAATAGTTAAATAAACAATGTGCATAACTGAGAAGTTATCCAGAATAGTACCACCTAGAGCACTTCCAAAAACTATTCCAAAATTAAATGTACTAGATTGCATAGAAGTGGCAACGTCCTTACCAGTTTCTACTTGTCTTGTAACTGCAGTTTGGAATATTGAAACAAGCGCCCCAAATGAAACTCCCCATAAGAAGAAACCTATATGGGCTACAATGAATACATCTCCAAATCCTACAAATAAGAACATTGTTCCAAAAGCTAAGGATAACATAAATAGTGTAAGGGCACCTAAATGCTCATCTACAACTTTAGCTGCTAAGATAACGGATACAATAGTTCCAATTCCGAAGACTAGTGAAGCTAACTTAATTCCTCCTACTAAATCAATATGATCAACAAGTGGCGCAATATAGGTGTATAAACCATAGTGGGCCATGATAGTAAGGAAGGTTACAATTAAACAAATAACAACAGATTTGTTACGGATAATATAAAAAGGTGAATTTGTTTTTGTACGTTGTTCTCCTGGAACAGATGGTAAAACCATTTGGCCAATGATGACGATTGCAAAAATGATAGCAGCAAGAACACCAAATTCTATTCTCCAACCTAATTCCGTACCTATAGTTGTCATTATCGGTAAGCCAACCCCAACTCCAAGAGTACATCCAGACATTGCGACTGCAATTGCTCTTCCATGTTGATGGGAAGGAACTAAACGCATTGCATAAGCAGAAACCATTGGCCATAAAACACCAGCGCTAATCCCTCCTGCTAGTCTGGCAACAGCAATTACAAAGTAAGATGAAGATATTGCTATGATTAAGTTGGAAACGCCAAATATAATCATCAAAATTTGTAAAAGTTTTTTCCTATTCATTGGCATTGTTAAAGTAATTAGTGGAATGGTTCCGATGGCAGAGGCCAAGGCATATATACTTATTAAAAAGCCTATTGAGGAATAGGGTACATTTAGCCCTT
>JAAZJU010000184.1 GCA_012800195.1 Clostridia bacterium | reverse complement strand
TCTATGTCACAGCGGCACATCCGGGAATATTCACTTGCATCGTGGCACTATGACACATCCCAGCATATTCACTTTCATCGTCACACATCATAGAATATTCCCTATCATCGTGGCACTGACCAATAAGTTAGACCTTTAAGTCATAATGCTTACACACTTACCCACTGACCCAAAGAATAGACCCAGAGCCAACATACTCAAAAATTCGACAAATATTTCAACTAAAACACTTAAATAATTAATATATGCCTAATGGGACCATAATTATTACTAATTTTGTAAAAAAAATTAGAAAGTTTCTTAGTAGGTTTCCACTATAAGTGACAAAATATTATGAACATATAAAGTATAATAATACCCGACACTTTATTTTCCAAAATAAGGAAGAGGTGAGGGTATGTATGGTAGAACTGATCTAAGAACACAGAAATTAAGCCTAACCCTATTAAATGGTATCCGTTGGGATAGTGTATTATTCGGGGTTTTAAGTTTTATCCTAGCTCATTCTGTAATTTTAGGGGAAATTAGACCCTTTGGTCCAGCGGTTGTAGGTGCTGTTTCTGTTTGGGATAAAAAGAATAGATGGTGGGTTCTTGCTGGAACACTAGGAGGGATTATTACTACTGGCGGAGGGTTGGCTGTTCTTGCTAATAGTCTGGTGGTAATAGCCCTTTTTGTAACCCTTTACCGGCATTTTTTAGTAACTAAACAACAATGGCTAACTATTCCAGCTATAGTTATGGCTATAGTTTTAATCACAAAGGGAGTATTTCTCCTCTTTGGACAACAGGAAGTTTATGGCTGGGTAGTAGTGGTCTTTGAAAGTATCTTTGCAGGATTAATAACCTTAGTGGCCTTGACCAGCCTAAGTGGCTGGGACAAGCTCAGGACTAATGCCGAATTAGCACTAGAAGACAAAGTTAGCGCAATGATTATCGGTTTAGGGATCTTGTTAGGCCTAGGGGGAGTGTATATTGCCCAGATTAATATTCAAAGCCTTGTTTCTAGGATTCTCGTATTAATAGCAGCTTTTTTAGGAGGGCCAGGTGCAGGGGCTGCCATTGGAACTATGGTGGGTCTCGTACCCAGCATGACTGGCATTATAAATATGACCAGTATTGGCTTTTATGCTTTAAGCGGTTTGTTGGGGGGAGTATTTCAAGGATTAGGTCGGATTGGTATCTTAATAGGTTTCGCTTTGGGAAATTTATTGCTTTCCATTTACTTTTCAGGACATGAACAAGTAATAATGACCCTTGTGGAAACCTCTTTAGCTGGTTTTATCTTTTTTCTAATTCCCACTGGTTTTATCCAAAGAGTGGAAAAGGAATTAGATATTAATGAAGAGCGGGAAGCTCATGAGGAAAGTGCTCAAAAACTAAATAAAATTTCAACCATTTTTACTGAGCTAAGTGAAGCTTTTGTCCCACAGGCGGCTACCTTGGAAGCAGAAGCTGAGGGAAATCCCATGAGTATCATTTTAAATCAGGTGGCAGAAGAGGTCTGTGACAAATGCCCCCATCAACTTGTCTGCTGGGAAAAGGAGTTTTATAAAACCTATCGATCCATGGTAGAGGTCTGTTCTAAAGCTGAGTACAATAAAAAAATAGTTGACCAAGATTATTCCTTAGAATTGCAAAGGCGTTGTATGCGTTTACGAGAGCTTACAGTAGCCTTAAAGGCTCAATTAAAAATATTTCAAATGGAAAGATATTATCAGGATAGTCTTTATCGGTCCCAGCTAATTGTTTCTAAACAGCTTTCTGGCATTGCCGAGCTAGTTAAAGGATTTTCTAAGGATATTAGATACAAGGAAACTAGTAATGAAGAATTGGCTGAGGCTATTAAAATCACTCTTTTGGAAGACAATATAAAGGTTCAAGAGGTTAAGGTTATCGAGAACCCTGAAAAAGATAAAGAAATTATCGTTGTGCAAAAGGCTTGCCCAGAACAAAACTGGTGTACCTACTTTATTGCACCCAAGATATCTCAACTTTTGGACAGAACCTATACAGTTAAAACCTGTCGTTGTCCAACAGCGGGGAATAGAAGTTGTACTTATCATCTTAAGCCTAGTCAAGCTTATTCAGTAGCCACCGGAGTAGCTATGGCTATTAAGGATCCTAGTGGTATTTCAGGGGATAAATGGACTTTTCTGAGTTTACCTAATCATAAATTTGCCATGATTTTAAGCGATGGAATGGGGACTGGATCTAAAGCAGCAGTGGAAAGCAATACGGCTATCAAACTTTTAGAAAGACTTTTAGAAGCAGGACTTAGTCATCAGATGGCTGTTGATACAGTGAATTCAGTATTATGTCTTCGTTCCACGGAGGATACCTTTGCTACGGTGGATATGGTTGTTATTAATGAGGTTTGGGCCACAGCGGAGTTTATTAAGATAGGAGCGGCCCCTTCCTTTATTAAACGCCGAAACCAAGTGCAAGTGGTGAAGGGGCAATCTCTACCTGTGGGAATACTTAATCAGGTTGAAGCCGAACATCTCCAGTATCCGGTAGAAGTAGGGGATATAATCATAACTATGACCGATGGTGTCTTTGATGCCCTCCAAGGTGATTTGGAATATTGGTGTAAGGTCCTCCAAGCCTTGCCCCAGGATGATCCTCAAGCCATAGCCAATTATCTAATTGAGTTGGCAAGAAAAGCACAAATGGAACAAATCAAGGATGATTTAACGGTACTGGTGGCCAGAGTAGACTACCGGTCAGAATAAAAGTTAATAATATAAGCAGGATAATATATAAAACCTACAGAAATAAACCTCTGTAGGTTTTATTTCTATTCCACTAAACCAATCAAGAGGTATTTTAAATGGATGCTTTTTTAGAACAAGTAAAAAAGACAATAACCAAGTATCAAATGTTAGATCAAGGGGATAAAGTTTTGGTTGGGGTTTCTGGAGGACCGGATTCTCTGGCTCTCTTACATATTTTGAAAGGATTACAAAGGGCATATTCCCTAGAACTTTTTGTGGTTCATCTCAATCATATGTTTCGGGGAGAAGAGGCCGCCAGAGAAGCTCAGTATGTAGCTACCTTGGCTAAAGAATGGAACATTCCCTATCAAATTTTTACTGAAGATGTACAAGCCTTTGCAACCCAAGAAGGTCTTTCTGCCCAAGATGCGGGGCATAAAATCCGTAAAAGAATATTTAAGAAACTTAAGGAGGAAAAAGGCTTTACAAAACTAGCCTTGGGTCATCATGGAGATGATCGAGTAGAAACCTTGTTAATTCACCTTCTTCATGGAACAGGTTTAGAGGGTTTGGCTGCCATGCCTCCCAAAAAGGGCTGGCTCATTCGTCCCTTAGCTGAGGTGGGAAAACAAGAAATTATCAACTATTGTCAAAAGAACAACCTTCGTTTTTGCGTGGATCCCAGTAATAGCAAGGAGATTTATCTTAGAAACAAGGTAAGATTAAATCTTTTGCCTTATCTAGAAAAAGAATTTAATCCTAACATCATGCAGAATCTCTTAAAATTTAAAAGCATCGTAGAAGAGGATAATGAATACATTACTGACCAGGTTAAAAAGATATTAGTAAGGACCTTAAAGTCTAGCCATGAGGGGAAAATAGTTGTTGATTTAGAAATATTACAGCGGGAGCCTTTGGCTATTCAGAGAAGGATTATTAGAGAAGTGTATAGTTTACTTAGACCTGAAAGTCAAGGCTTAGCTTTTAATCATGTGGAACAAGTGTTGGACTTGGCTTCTTTTAAAAGAGGTTCGAAGAAAATGGATTTGCCTTTTAATGTTAAAGTGCAAAAAGGGTATACTACTTTAGAATTCATAGATAATAATTATTCTTCCCCAGCCAGAAAAGAATTTAATTATCAGTGGCAAATTCCAGGGGAATTATCTATTAAAGAGTGTGATCTCGTAGTAAAAGCTTATTTTATTGAGAATAAATCCATAGAAACCCAGGGATTTTCTAAGGTGATAGTAGATGGGGATAAAGTTCCTCCTGTTTTAGAGGTAAGTCCAAGGGTAGCTGGGGATAGAATTCAACCCTTGGGAATGAAAGGAACTAAAAAGTTAAAGGATTTCCTAATTGATAGAAAAGTCCCTCGAGAAATGCGGGATAACATACCAGTTATTAGAGCCGGAGAAGATATTATTTGGTTACCAAGTTTAACAATCAGTGAAAAAATAAAGGTAACCTCAGAGACAAAAAATTATTTGATTCTAGAAGTTAAGAAACAGTGAATATGTTTGAAAATAGTGGCGTATTATGGTAAAGTATATTGGTATTTAAATATATTTGTCCATAGTCTGTTTAATTGGAGAACAGATTGTTTTAGAACATCAATTAGGAGGAGGTCGAAAGTTTGAATCGTGTCTTAAAGAACTTAGCTATTTATTTTCTTATTGTGCTAATAGCTGTTTCAGTATTGCGTTGGACAGCAAACCCTCCAGTGGAAGATGCTGTTTTTGATACCTCTTCAGAGTTTTTTGAAGCAGTGGAAGAAGGAAAGATTAAATGGGTTAATATAATTACTTATGATCAATATCAAAGGTTACATGGGGAAACAACCGATGGGCAAAGCTTTGAAATAGGAGCGCCCAAAGATTACGAAGCATTAATTGATTTATTACGAGCCAATGATGTAGTCTTTGATCAGGAACCTACCCCAACCCCACCTTGGTGGACCAGTGTCTTAGGTACTTTATTCCCCATTCTTCTTTTAGTGGGATTATTCTTCTTTATGATGCAACAGACCCAAGGGGGCGGTGGCAGGGTAATGCAGTTTGGTAAGAGTAGAGCCAAACTCCATACCGAAGATAAAGAAAAAGTAACCTTTAAAGATGTTGCTGGAGCTGACGAGGTTAAGGAAGAACTAGAAGAAATAGTTGAGTTCCTCAAGTATCCTAAAAAGTATACAGAGCTGGGGGCCAAGATACCCAAAGGTGTCCTATTATATGGACCTCCAGGAACAGGTAAAACTCTCTTAGCCCGTGCTGTGGCTGGGGAAGCAGGAACCCCTTTCTTCACCATCAGTGGTTCTGACTTCGTAGAAATGTTTGTAGGGGTCGGTGCCTCAAGGGTTAGAGATTTATTTGAACAAGCTAAGAAAAATGCACCTTGTATCATTTTTGTTGACGAAATTGATGCTGTAGGTCGCCAGCGGGGTGCTGGTTTAGGTGGCGGCCATGATGAACGGGAACAAACATTGAACCAATTACTGGTGGAAATGGATGGCTTTAATGCCAATGAAGGAATTGTAATTATTGCTGCAACCAATAGACCTGATATTCTAGACCCTGCTTTATTAAGACCAGGGCGTTTTGATAGACAAATCACAGTTGATCGACCTGATGTTAAAGGTAGAGAAGAAATCTTAAAGGTTCATGTTAGAGGTAAACCTCTAGCAGAGGATGTTGATCTAGGTGTGATAGCTCGTGGAACCCCAGGTTTCACAGGAGCTGACTTAGCTAACCTAGTCAATGAAGGAGCTTTATTGGCAGCCCGGAAAGGCTTAAAGAAAATTACCAGTCAGGAATTGGAGCAATCCATTGAGCGGGTAATTGCTGGACCAGAGAAAAAATCTCGGGTGATTAGCGAGTTCGAGAAGAAAATTGTTTCTTATCATGAAGCTGGCCACGCCTTAGTGGCTGAATTATTAGACCATACTGATCCCCTGCATAAAATTTCGATTATCCCTAGAGGTAGAGCGGGAGGATATACCCTACTCCTACCCCGGGAAGATAGAAACTATATGACTCGGTCCCAATTATTAGACCAGGTTACCATGATGTTAGGAGGACGGGTAGCTGAAGCTATCGTTCTTAATGAAATAAGTACTGGAGCTCAAAATGATTTAGAGCGGGCTACCGGTACAGTACGGAAGATGATTACCGAGTGGGGTATGTCTGATGAATTAGGACCTATCACTTTTGGTAATAAACAGGGTGAAGTATTTTTAGGTAGGGACATTTCTAGAGATAGAAATTATAGTGAAGCTGTAGCCTTTTCTATAGATAAAGAAGTTAAGAGAATAATGGATGAATGCTACCAAAAGGCAATGCAGATATTAAAAGATAATATTGATAAACTTCATCTAATTGCTGAAACTCTCATGGAGAAAGAAACTATCGAAGCTGGAGAGTTTGCCGAGTTAATGCAGCGGGTTACTAATAAACCCAGAAGTGAAGATCAGGATACCACGAAAGCTGATGAAGAGGTAATCAATACTTCTGAAATTAGCCCTGATGACAATTTTATTAAAATCACTTATAGGAGAGGTTGAACTATGGAAAAAACTTTTGTAATGATTAAACCAGATGGTGTACAAAGAGGATTAATAGGTGAAATTCTCAAAAGGTTTGAAGCAAAAGGCTTTAAACTTAAAGGCCTAAAACTAATTCAAGTAACAAATGAATTAGCCAAAGAACATTATGCAGAACATGAAGGCAAACCCTTCTACCCTGGTCTTGTAGAATATATCACCAGTGGTCCAGTGGTAACCATCTGCTTAGAAGGTAAAGGGGTAGTGGCTGAAGTTAGAAAAATGATGGGTGCTACCAATCCTAAAGATGCTCAACTAGGCACAATCAGAGGTGACTTCGCTCAAGATATCGGCCGTAACATCATCCACGGTTCCGATAGTGTAGAAAGTGCAGAAAGAGAATTAGCTATTTACTTTAAGCCTGAAGAATTACTTGAATATGATTACCTACCATACAAATGGCTATATGAATAGAATATTGAGACACCCTACAGGGTGTCTTTTTT
>JAAZJU010000183.1 GCA_012800195.1 Clostridia bacterium | reverse complement strand
CCTACTATCTAAATTTCGACCTATTTCTATCCAGGAAGTGGCTTTTTGTACTTGGGTTTCTGCCAATGCCCCTAGGTTTATAGCAGTAGCCTCGGCACTGGTATCCAAAGTTAGGGTAGTGGGATTGGTTGTCCAACCAAAGACTTTCATACCGTTAACGGTAACTAAATTGTTAGCTTCATCAAAATCAAAATTTCCAGCTCGGGTATAGTAACGATTAACTCCCGAACCAACTACAAAATAGCCATCTCCTTCAATGGACATATCTAAATTTCTGCCAGTAGATTGAGGTGAGCCTCCCGTATGTAATACATCAATGCTACCTAGCTGAACACCCAACCCAATTTGCATGGGGTTTGTTCCCCCCAAATTGCCTTGGGGCGCTGAAGCACCTCGTAGAGTTTGATTAAGCATTTCTTGAAAATTAACTCGACTTTTCTTAAATCCAACTGTGTTTACATTGGCAATATTATTACCTATTACATCCATCTTAGTTTGATGGACTCTTAAACCGGCAACGCCAGCAAACATTGAACGCATCATAATAAATGACCTCCTATTGAATTGTATCCGCTTCTATCATTCAGCGGTAAAAGGGCTTCCTCTAAGAGGTCCGGCCCTAAATAATTACTGCACTATCAATATTGGTAAAAACATTTTCTTTGATATTGGCACCATCCACAGCTGTAATTACCGTTTTATTTTTTATGCTTACCACAAAGGCTAAATCATCCATTAATACCAGTGACTCCTTGGCACCTTTGTTGGTTGCTTTAAGAACAGCAGCATTTAATTTTTCCATAGCATTGCTATCTAAATTTATATTGCGACGTTCCAATCTTTCCAGAGCATGTTTAGAAAATTTAACTCCTAATTGATTATTAAGAATATCTTGAAAGTTAGTGGTTTTTTCAACATTGGTTTTTTTAATATTTGCTTTTGGATTATTATTTATGGGCTGAATAGGACCTGGAAAATAAATATTGTTATTCATGAGCTACTTCACCTGCATCTTCCTCTATGTCATTATCTGATTGATTACTATTTATACCAGCCACTTGATCAATCAAGGATATTCGGATTTCCTTGCCATTCACCACTACCTTAGGCTCCCCTGAATTTACTATGACTCGTTCCACCAAACCTGTTACTAATTCTTTTTTATCAGTATAGCCAGTGACTTCTTTCCCAATTAAATTAAAGGAATTAGCCATTGTTTGCCAGGTATTAAAGGTTATTAGTAAATCCTCTTGACTTGCTATCAAGTGAGAAAAACCAACTTCCATAACTTTGTTTAAATTTTGCATCTGTTCTAATGAGGAAAACTGAGCCATTTGAGCAATAAATTCCTTATCTTCCATAGGACTTAAGGGATCCTGATGTTTTAACTGAGTAACAAGCAATTGTAAAAAAGCATCCTTACCTAAGGTGTTTTTATTTGTTTCAGAAGTTGTACCCTTGGTTATCATGCTTCCTAATCCATTTATCTCCATTCTTTGACCTCCTTTCTAAGCTAAAAATTCAATTTTACTTAGGCCACTAGCTCTGCGGGAAACATTTTGTAAAAGAGGGTTTTGTTCTTCTTCCACTTTTAAATTTGTATACCCATTTTTTTTGTTAATAAAATAGGCTGTATCCCCTCTAGCTTGATGTCCTCTCTGTTGGTTAAATTGTTGACTAAGGTTATCTCCACCCACTTCTACATTTATTGACTTGCTTCTTATCCCTTGCTCCTCCAAAGATTGTCTGAGTAAAGACATGTTTTGTTCAACAAGAACTTTAGTTAAATTGCTTTCCGTAAATATTTTTATTGATAATTTTTCCCCTTCACTTGTTAAATGAAGTAGGATTTTTCCTAAACTTTCTGGCTTTAATCTAATAGTGACCTCTGAAGTATTGTTCGCCATATTAGTTTTAAAGTTATTTTTTAATTGTTGTAGGATATGCTTCGGTAACTCCTTAGGAGTAACCAACTCATCCCTTGCAGCGGATTTATTGTCCTGTGAGATTTGGTCTAAGTTAGCCTTAGGCTCTAATTTAACAAGATCTAATTGTTGAGAATGTTGGGTTTCGTTATTTTGGGATAAATCAGATGAATTATTGGTTTGTCCTTGAGGAAGTTTTGTAACTTCTTCTAAACCATTTTCCTTGATTACCACATCCCCTTGAGCTTTATTAGTGCTCTCCTCAGTAACTTCTAAGTTAGGACTAGTCCTTGCTGATTGTTCAACATCCCCCTCTAAATTGCTAATTACCAATGGAGGATTATCTTTTGGCAAATCCCTCATAGCTGACATTTGTTCTACAGGTTTTTCTATGGTTTGTTCAGCCATTTCTGCTTCTATATTATCCACTACCTGGCTCAAGTTTCTTTGCTGTTTGGTAAGGTCTATCTTTTGCATTTTCTCTTGGTAATCTACAAAAATCTTTGGATTATGAGTTTCTCCTATTGTTTCTTCATCTGGATAAGATTGTCTGAACAACTGGTCCATTAAAACCAACGAATGCACTATTTCATTAGAGTCTTGTCCAATAGTTTCCTTTACAAAAGGTTCTTCTTGTAAAGAACTTCTGTTTTTCAGCAATTGAACAGTGTTTTGAGCCCATAAAAAACTTCCTTTTTCTTGAGGGATATTTACTTCCTCCCCAGAATTAGAAATAAGATTTAATATTTGGGAGAATAAATCGCCATTATCAGCACTAGATGCATGACATCCCTTTGCCTTTTGTCCACTATCGTTAATTACTGTGCCTAAGATCGCATCTATCAACTTTTCACCTCCTTTCCCAAAATAATTTTAAATAGTAAGGTTAATAAAAACTTTAAAATAGTCCTCTTTATAAATCGGTTAAATTCTTAGTTAATTTAGCTGCTCGCATGGGTTCCATTTCAGCTAATATTTTAGCTACATGATTGCTCTCTAGCCTTACCATAATTTTTAGGACCATTTCGTCATCTAAGTTTTCAAAAATTGGTACTATTTCCTTAGGCTTCATCTCTTGATAGTAACTAACAAAGTTATTAATGTTTTCATCTTGAGTTTTTAGTTTCATGTTTTCATTTTGCAAAAGCTCAATTTGTTTGTTTAATTCCCCAATTTCAGTAACATAGGATTTAAGACTTTGGTTGGCTTCGCTCAGCTGTAATTTCAATTCTGTTATCTCTTCTTGTAGCTTTTTATTTTCTTCTTCTAAAGGAGATATTTCAATCTGAGGGTTTTCTTCTGTTTCTTCTATAAAAGGTAATTTGCCTAGAAAACCTTTTATATCTAAAACCCCGGCTGCCTGAGCACCCCAAAGCCCTCCAAGGATTGCAAATATGATACATACTATAATTACTGATATGGGAACCTTTGGAAAAGACACTTTTTTTCCTCCTATTGAGAAATAAATGAATTGCCAGCTATTTCATCTAATTCATTCTGAATAGTTTTTAGCTCTTCAGCGACATAATTTGTTAATTGTCTTTCTTTAAGTTTTTCTAATATTTTTCGTTGTTTATGCAATTCCAACAATTCATTCTTCTTGTTTTCCAAAATATTTTCTAACTCCACAACTTCCTTTTGTTTTTGTTCAATATTGTTTTTCAAAACCAAACAAAAATCATGATTACTAATAAGTTGATGGACGGATATTTTCCCCTTTTGACTTTCAACCAATCCCCTTAAGGCTTTAATGTGCATTTCTGTTAAAGTCAATAAACTATTTCTGGTTTTTTTTAATTTTTCTGTCCAAATAACAATTTCCCTTTTAACATTTTCTTCTCTATTAATGTATATTTTCAGTAGGCTTTCAAGTCTAAAGGTGAATTTTCTCATGCTTATCTCAATCCTTTTTATTTTTAAATATCTTTAGTTAAATACTCAAGCTTACTGTAAGTTTCACTGAAAGAAAAGCTCTCATTGATAGCTTGGGTTAAAAATTTATTTATTTCATCAATTTTTTTAATTGCTAAATCAATTTGGGCATTACTGCCCTGGACATAAGCACCAACATCGATTAGATCCTTAGCTTCATAATAGGTAGCTAATAATTTCCTTAAGTTTGCGGCGTAAGATAAATGTTCTTCGGAAACCAAATCATTCATTACCCTACTAACACTATTTAGAATATCAATAGCAGGAAAATGATTTAATGAAGCCAATTGGCGAGATAATACTATGTGGCCATCTAAGATTCCTCGCACCGTATCAGCAATAGGCTCGTTCATATCATCCCCATCCACTAAAACTGTATAAAGGCCTGTAATAGTTCCAACTAAAGATGTTCCAGACCTTTCCAAAAGTCGAGGTAAAGTTGCAAAAACCGATGGTGTGTATCCCCTAGTAGCAGGAGGTTCTCCCACTGCTAAGCCTATTTCCCTTAAGGCCATGGCAAACCTTGTCACAGAATCCATCATCAATAGGACATTCTTTCCTTGGTCTCGAAAGTACTCTGCAATAGCCGTAGCTGTATAAGCTCCTTTTACCCTGTATAAGGGTGGCTGATCAGAAGAAGCAACGATAACAATGGAACGTTTTAGGCCTTCTTCTCCTAAATCTTTCTCTAGAAATTCTCTTACTTCCCTGCCCCTTTCCCCTATTAAGGCAATAACATTAATATCAGCTTCAGTATTACGGGCAATCATTCCTAACAAGGTGCTTTTCCCAACCCCGCTACCTGCGAAAATCCCCATTCTTTGTCCCTGACCACAGGCTAAAAGTCCATCAATAGCCTTAACTCCCAACTCAAGTGGTTTCGAAATCCTTTGCCTTTTTAATGGATGAGGGGGGCTATTTTCCAAAGGACAAGAGACTCCTTCAATGCAACCTTGATCATCTAGGGGATTTCCAATTCCATCTAAAATTCGTCCAACCAACTGAGGACTAACTTTCACTTGGAGAGATTTCCCTGTAGCCACTACCTCACTTCCAGGTCTTATTCCGTCTAAATTATCCAATGGCATTAATAGTATTTCTTTATCTTTAAACCCCATTACTTCACAGGGTATTTTGTTATCATCATTCAGAATATAACACAGCTCCCCTACAGAAGCCTTGGGGCCTTGAGCTTTAATTATTAAACCAACTATCTCCGTAATATAGCCTTTAAAATTTAGAGGATTTGTTTTTTCCAAGACTGAATGATATTTTTTTAAATCAAGCATAGGACTTCACTTCCGAAAAAGCCTTTTTCAATTCCTCTAACTGAGGCTCTATTTTGGCCTCAATAATGCCAATTTGTGAAATAACAATGGCTTCCCCATCCTTTAAAGAATTATCCTCCTCCAGCTTTAATTTCCCTGGTGAGACAAAAGCCTTTAGTTCCTCTGTTTTTTCACTTAATCTGTTAATTTCATTACTATTAACCTTTAAAATTATAAAGTCAGAATTTTTAGCTAATCTAAGTAGCTCCTTAACAATACTATTTATTGTTTCATCTTCTTGAATTTTGTATCTGATTATTTTTTCTGCTATTTGAAAAGCTAAACCTATAATTTCTTTTTCGGTGTTAGCAATAATTTTTTCTCGTTCTTGATAAGCTTTTTCAATCTGCAAGCGAGCCTCTTCTTTTAAGCTCTGGTATTCCATATAGCCCTGGTTTTGGCCTTTTTCTAAACCTTCTTGATAAGCTTTTTCGTAGGCTTGCTTTTTAAGTTGTTCTGATTCTTTCTGGGATTTTTCAATTATTGTTTTTCCCTGCTCTTGAGCTTTAGCTATTATCTCTTTGGCTTTTTTTTCAGCTTCTGCGATTAATTCCTGGACAATAGCCTTGGTTTCTTCATAAAGGATAGTTGCATCTTCCTTGGTAAAAAATACTTCTGAATCAACTGCGGCTTTTTCATCTATTTTTTCATCTACTAATGTTAAATTCCTAGCCTTTATAATTTTAGACAATTATCTCATCTCCCCCACCCCGGGAAATAATAATTTCTCCTGCATCTTCAAGCCGCCTGATTATCCCCACAATCCTTTGTTGGGCTTCTTCAACATCCCTTAAACGTACTGGACCCATGAACTCAATTTCTTCCTCAAGTAATTCTCCAGCTCGCTTAGACATATTATTCTTAATTTTCACCTTTACTTCTTCGCTGGCTCCTTTTAAGGCTAGAGCAAGATCCTTTTGATCCACTTCTCTTAAAACATGCTGAATTGATCTATCATCCAGATGAATAATATCCTCAAATACAAACATCAGTCTTTTAATATCCTCTGCCAATTCAGGATCTTGGATTTCCAAAGTTTCTAAAATAGTTTTTTCCGTGCTTCTATCTACTCTATTTAAAATTTGAACAACTGAATTAATCCCTCCTGCAGTTGTAAAATCTTGAACCATCATATTACTTAGTTTCTTTTCTAATACACTTTCAATTTCTTTTATTATTTCTGGGGAGGTTCTATCTAAAATAGCTATTCTTCTGGCTACCTCTGTTTGAAGTTCTTCGGGAAGAGAGGCAATAACAGAAGCAGATTGTTCTGGATCCAGATAAGCCATAATTAGGGCTATGGTTTGAGGATGTTCTCCTTGGATAAAAGTTAATAATTGATTAGGATCAGCTTTTCTTACAAAATCAAAGGGCCTGACCTGTAAAGAAGCTGTCAATCTATTGATTATATCTACAGCCTTTTGATTACCTAGAGCTTTTTCTAGAACCTCTTTAGCATATTCAATACCTCCACTGGAAATATACTCATTGGCCATATAAAGGTTGTAAAATTCCTCATTGATTCTTTCCCGTTGTTCAGTTGAGACTTGACGAACATTGGCAATTTCCAAAGTCAACTGTTCTATCTCCTCTTCTCCTAGGTTTTTCATTATAGAAGCGGATCGTTCAGGACCTAAGGAAATTAAGAATATTGCCGCCTTTTGTCGTCCAGTTAGTTTATCACCACGTGTCAAAACTATATCACCTCGTATCCTCAGCCAGCCATGTTTTTATAATCTGAGCTGCACTATCAGGCTGAGTTTTTGCTATTTTCTCTATTCTTTTTTGAACTTGAATTTTTTCATTATCCTGAGGCGTTAACTCCTGCAACATTTCTTCATAGTTGATATCTTTGATTGTGGTTGGCACTATTGTCCCAGGTCTAACATTGGTGGTCACCCTCCTAAGGAAAAGATAAACCACGATTAAAGATCCTATAATACCTAAACCATAAACTAGGTACTTTATAAGCTCCATTCTTTTTTCTTTAGCAAGAGCTTCTTCCATTTGTTCCTGCAATTGAGCATAATCAGCTGTATTAAAGGGTAAGCTACTGATTCTTACAGAATCTCCTCTTGTTTCATTAATTCCAGCAGCTTTGCTTATAATATCTTCTATAACTTCCTCTTCTTCCGCACTTAATTGGCCATCTATGATTACCGCCACAGAAAGCCTGGCCACCTCTCCTGGAGATTTTTTCACATGTTCAACAACCTGGCTTATTTCATAATTTCTAATGGTTTCTGAGCTCTCAGAATTAGAGGTACCACCACTTGTCCCCTGATAGCTTATAACATCTGGAATATTGCTCACTGCCCCGACAGGTGGAGCACCTTCAGAAGTCCCTTCAAAACTTTCTTCTTTAACCTGCTCACTTCGCAGAACACTATTACCGTACTCTGTTGAGCTTCGCTCAATCTGATCAAAGTTTAATTCGGCACTAACTCTTACCACTGCTCTGCCGGGACCTTTAACCTTTTCCAGCATAGTCTGCAATGATTTTGCTAAATCCTCTTCATACCTTTTTTTGATATCCATTTGATTAACTGATAATTGTATTTCCGACAAATTGCTATCATCAATTACTCCTTCTGATAGTAAATTCCCATTGACATCAATTATAGTTACATTTTCTGGGTGTAGGCCTTCTACACTATGGCTTAGAAAATTAATAATGGATTTTATTTTGGATTTATTAATATTGGCATAAGGTTTGAATTTTAGTAAGACAGAAGCAGTTGTAGGTTTTTCGTCTTCTATAAATAATGAGGTTTCTGGTAAAACAATATGTACATTGGCAGTTTCCACTTCTGTCATTTCCTCAATGGTACGGGTTAATTCCCCTTGTAATGCTGCTAAGTATCGGATTCTTTTATCAGTATCTGTTTCCCCAAACCTTGTTTCATTAAAGCTCTCAAAACCTACTACCCCACCCCGGGGAAGTTCATTAGCTAAGTCTAATCTTAATTGGTATTTTTGAGCTGCGGGGACTAGAATTGTTGTGCCATCTGATCCTAACTTATAATCTATTTTCATATCCTTTAACTTAGCTGCAATAGTGGCAGAATCATTTATATTGAGATTAGGGTATAGGGGTTCATACTTTGGTTTGCTTAGAATAAAACCATATGAAATTAATATCAGAAATACCAGCGAAGTCCCTCCAACAACTACAAATTTTTGAGTTTTAGAAAGTTTTTGCCAAATTTGTTTTATTTGTTCTTGCAATTGCTGTAAAAATCCCACTCATTCCACCTCAATATAATTTATACTTGCATCCGCATAATCTCTTGATAAGCTTCCACTAATTTATTTCTAATTTCAATGGTTAGATTAAGGGCTAAGCTAGCCTTTTCCATGCTAATCATAACTTCATGTATGTCCGGTGCATTTATACCACCTAAAGCAAAATCAATGGATTTTTGGTTAGCCTCCATCTGTAATCCATTGACTTTTTCTATAGTTTCTTTAAAAACATCCTGGAAATTGATATTTTGATTCTCATTCTCTGTCTTTAAACTATGATTATTGGATTGTAATATTGGCAAAGCATTTATTTTCATCATAGCCTCCATTAACCTCTACCTATTTCCAAGGCCTTTAGGGCCATGGATTTCGCTGCATTTAGAGCGGTTACATTAGCCTCATAAGCCCTTGTAGCACTTATCATGTCTACCATTTCAGTAACAACATCAATATTGGGCATTTCCACATAGCCTTTTTGAGGCCCTTCTGTCTTCGCATCGGGGTGACTTGGATTATAAACTAACCTAAAGGGAGACTTGTCTTCAATAATCCCTTGTACTTTAACGCCTTCAGCTTCCAGCTCCCGTTGTAAAATATGCTCGAAACTTTTCCTCGGGGTAAAAATAGCCATTTTTCTGCGGTAGGGTTCACCCTTTTCTGTGCGAGTGGTTTCAGCATTGGCAATATTATCAGCAATTAAATCCATACGCAATCTTTCGGCAGATAATCCTGAAGCGCTAATTTTTAGTGTATTAAAAATATTCATTTACTTATCTTCCTCCTCTTATAGCAGATCTGAGAAGCCCAAATTGTTGACTTAAGGATTGGGTCAAAACATTAAATTTGATTGTGTTTTCGGCTAAAAGAGCCAACTCCAAATCCAGGTCTACATTATTATTATCGGTTCTCATGGAAGTGGTCTTATCTTCTAATACTGTAGGCTCAATATTTAGACTCGATCCAATGTGCCTATTATTGGTGATTTTTAATGGCAGGGTATCTTTGTTGGTACTAACAGCCTTTCTTAATTCCTCCTCAAAAGAAACAATTTGTCGTTTATAGTTGGGAGTATTGATATTTGCAATATTGTTGGAATGTACCTTATGACGAATAGTAGAAGCGGTCATCATTTTAGACAATATATCTATGGAACTATTTGTCATTATACCCCTCCTAAAACAGTTTTTTTCGATTATTACCTAACATACTTAATTCTATGTTTGTCCAATAAAACCCTTTTTTCGACAACAGAAAAATGGAAATTTCAACTAAAAATAACATTACTTTAAAATAAAAAATGCACCTAAAATATTAGCCAAAACTAAATTTAGGTGCATCTTTTTAAAGTGCCTATAATTATTTCAATTTTTCTAGTTCATCTAGAAGGTTCTCGTTAAGAACTCTAATGTAAGTACCTTTCATGCCTAGGGATTTAGACTCTATTACCCCAGCACTTTCAAATTTTCTAAGGGCATTTACTATTACCGATCTAGTAATACCAACCCTATCGGCAATTTTACTAGCCACTAGAAGCCCCTCTTCACCATCTAATTCTGCAAAGATATGCTCTATTGCCTCCAATTCTGAATAAGAAAGGGTACCTATAGCTATTTGCACAGCAGCTTTTTTTCTAGCATCTTCTTCTATTCTCTCTGTCTTAGACCTGAGAATTTCCATGCCAACAACAGTGGCCCCATATTCGGCAAGGATAAGATCAGCTTCATTAAACTGAGTATTAAATTTAGCCAATAATAATGTCCCTTGCCTTTCACCACCGCCCATAATCGGAATTACTGTTGAAATCTTGCCACCAAAGGGACATCCCTCTGAACCCTCTGGTCCTTCAAAAACGCATAATTCTTCTGAGCGCATATTGGCTTGGCTTTGATTAACACTTAATAGATTTTCGTTATATTTTTCAGGAAATCTTTCTGATTCATGTATTATTTCCTCGATGACATCACATTGGAAACCTTCCACCAAGGTAAAGCCTAAGACTTTACCTCTTCTTCCTACTATGTAAACATTACATTTAATCATATTACTTAAAACCTGTGTAATCTCCTTAAAATCCACTGGGTGACCCGTATTTTTCTGTAATAAACGGTTAAGGGAACGGGTTTTTTCCAGAAGTTCCTTCATAATATTTTCCTCCTTATTATTACTATAAAATATATCTGCTTAAATCCTGATTAGTAACTATATCCTTAAGTTTATCCTGCACATATTCCTTGTTAATTACAATTTTTTTGCCCACCAATTCAGTTGCTGAAAAAGATAGCTCCTCTAATACTTTTTCTAAGATAGTATGGAGTCTACGAGCGCCAATATTTTCGGTTTGAACGTTTACAGTATACGCAATATCGGCAATTTCATCAATAGCATTTTCACTAAATTCCAATTCTATACCTTCAGTATTTAGAAGTCTTCTATATTGCTCCAAGAGAGAATTGCGAGGTTCCATTAAAATTCTTTTCAAATCTTGTGCCGTTAAACTTTGTAGTTCAACCCGAATCGGGAATCTCCCCTGGAGCTCAGGGATTAAATCCGAGGGTTTAGTTATATGAAAAGCACCTGCAGCAATAAATAAAATATGATTTGTCTTTACATTGCCATACTTGGTAGTGACTGTCGAACCCTCAACTATTGGCAAAATATCCCTTTGCACCCCTCCCCTTGAAACATCAGGTCCATGACCTCCTTCCTTTCCGGCTATTTTATCTATCTCATCTAAAAACAAAATTCCAGAGTTTTCTGTCCTTTTAATAGCCTCAGCTTTTACTTCTTCCATATCTATCAATTTCTGCGCTTCGATTTGAGTTAATATTTTTCTAGCCTGAGAAACCTTTACCTTTCGTTTTTTTGTCTTCTTAGGCATGAGGCTATTAAACATTTCATCTATATTTATACCCATTTCCTCCATACCGATATTAGCAAACATATCAAACATGGATGCATTGTTTTCTTCTACATCTATTTCAATATACTCATCCTCTAGTTCAAATCGTTTAAGTTTTTCCTTCATTATCAATCTTTTATCTTCATAAGCTTTTTGCTGAGCTTGGTCGATTTCTGAATAGTTTTTATGCTCGACCTGATTTTGACCAAAAATGGCTTCAAGGGGATTATAGGGATTGGTCCTTTTTTTAGGAGCAGGGGCTATTATATCTAATAACCTTTCTTCTGCTAACTCTTCGGCTTTTTTATTTAAAAAAGCCATCTTTTCTTCCTTTACGATATTAACAGCAACCTCCACTAAATCCCTAATCATAGATTCCACATCACGGCCCACATATCCTACTTCAGTAAATTTGGTAGCTTCTACTTTTAAAAATGGTGCCTTTATTAATTTTGCCAATCTTCTTGCTATTTCAGTTTTACCTACCCCTGTAGGGCCAATCATGATGATATTCTTGGGAGTAATCTCTTCCTGTAATTCTAAAGGTAGTTTACTCCTTCTATACCTATTTCGTAAAGCAATAGCTACACTTTTTTTAGCCTCCTCTTGTCCTACAATATATTTATCCAGCTCTTTTACTATCTCTTGAGGAGTTAAGTGTTCCATTCTCACACCCCTTTCTATAATTCTTCAACAACAATATTCTCATTAGTATACACACAAATTGAGGCAGCTATTTTCATAGATCTTATTGCTATTTCTTTGGGTGATAAGTCAGTATTTTGAATTAAGGCCTTAGCAGCTGATAGTGCAAAAGAGCCTCCGGAACCAATAGCTACCACACCATCGTCGGGTTCTATTACTTCACCATTACCAGATAGCACCAGTACCGTATCTTTATTGGCAACAATTAACATTGCTTCTAACCTTCTTAGCACTCTATCGGAACGCCATTCTTTACTTAGTTCAACAGCTGCTTTAGTAAGATTACCGTGGTTTTCTTCTAATTTACCTTCGAAATTATCAAAAAGAGTAAAAGCATCGGCTACTGAACCAGCAAAGCCTGCTAAGACCTGGCCCTTATATATTTTTCTTACCTTTCTAGCTTGATGTTTCATAATAGTGTTTTGACCAAAGGTTACCTGTCCATCACCAGCGAGAGCAACTTTTCCCCCTTTTTTGACAGCTAAAATTGTTGTGGCCTGAAACATGTCTAACACTCCTTAAGCCCGTGGATGGGTGTTCTTGTAAACCTGTTGTAATCTTGTTTGAGAAACATGAGTATATATTTGAGTAGTGGAAATACTGGAATGACCCAGTAATTCCTGGACTACCCTTAAATCTGCCCCATTATTTAGTAAATGTGTAGCAAAAGAATGCCTAAACACATGAGGTGTAACCTTTAATTTTAAAGAAGATTTCTTTATATATTTATCCAAAATATATCTTATACCCCGGGATGTTAAAGGGCCACCCTTATTATTTAAAAATACAGTATCCTCTATACGGCCATCTCTATTTAATGTAGATCTTATCGAAAAATATTCCATGAGAGCTTTAATTGCTTTGCTACCAATGGGGACAATCCTTTCTTTATCTCCCTTACCAATTACTCGAATATATTTATTAGAGAAATTAATACTGTCCATTCTAAGAGATGTTAATTCAGAAACTCTCAGTCCAGTACTATAAAGGGTCTCAAAAATAGCTTTATCCCTTATGGTTAAAGGGTTGGAGTCATTAAAACTTTCTTCTAATATATTTATAACATCATTTTCATGCAAAATTTCCGGAATTTTTTTGGGTGTCTTTAAGGTTTTAATCAGCTCTAAGGGGTTTCTTTCTACCAAGTTATTATTCCTTAGGTATTTATAAAAAGATCTAAGAGCGATAATTTTTCTGTTAATTGTAGATTTTGCCATGCCTTGTTGTTGCAAGTGGGCCAAATACCCTCTAAAAAAGACATACTCAATCTGCAAATTACTAATTTCATCAAATTTTATACCCTTTTTTTGTGAATAATATTCAAAAAATTGCAATAAATCATTACTATAAGCTCTCAGGGTATGCTCTGAGTATCCCCTTTGAGCTGATAAATAATTAAGAAAGTCATCCTTGACTTTATCTAGGTTATTATCTAACAAGAACTCCTCTCTCCTCTATAAATTTTTCTAATTTTTCTAAACTTCGATGGGAGATAGCAAGATTTTTTTCCCTTTTGTCTCTAATTTTTCTTTCCAAAGGAGGTAAAAGTCCGAAATTTATATTCATAGGTTGAAAATTTTTTCCCTCGGCAGTGGTGATATAATGCATTAAGCTACCAATGGCAGTTTCCAAAGGAAAAGTCACTGTTTCCTTTCCTAGAGCTAGTTGAGCACCATTGAGACCAGCTACTAGTCCTCCAGCTGTTGATTCCACATAGCCTTCTACACCCGTAATTTGCCCAGCAAAAAAAACATTGGGTTTGGCCCTTAGCTGACCTGTAGGCAATAATACTTGCGGGGAATTAATAAAGGTATTCCTGTGCATTACACCATAGCGCACAAATTCAGCATTTTCTAGTCCTGGTATTAATCCAAAAACTTTCTTCTGTTCTCCCCATTTTAAATGGGTCTGAAAACCAACCATATTAAGTAGAGTCCCCTCTTTATTATCCTTTCTTAATTGAACTACAGCGTAAGGTTGTTCCCCCTTTTTAGGATTTATAAGCCCTACTGGCTTCAGAGGTCCATAAAGAAGAGTATCTCTACCTCTTTTAGCCATTACTTCTACGGGCATGCATCCCTCAAAAAATATTTCTTTTTCAAATTTATTAAGGGGATGAGCCTCAGCCTCTATTAAAGCCCTATAAAAAGTTTCATATTCTTCTTTATTCATAGGGCAATTTAAATAATCCGCCTCACCCTTATCATATCTTGAAGCCCAAAAGGCCTTTTCATAATCAACAGAATCTGCTGTAACAATAGGAGCAGCGGCATCATAAAAATAGAAATACTCTTGTCCTGTTAAACCTTTTATAGTCTCAGCCATTAAGCCCTCAGTTAAAGGACCAGTGGCAATAATATTGAGCAGTTGCTCATCAATTTCAGTAACTTCTTCCCTGTATATCTTAATCAAAGGATGTTTGGAAATTTCTTCTGTTAGACAAAGGGCAAAAGCCTCTCTATCCACAGCCAAAGCTCCTCCTGCTGGTATTCGATGTCTATCAGCACAGTGCATAATAATAGAATTACATCTGCGCAACTCCTCTTTTAAAAGACCAACTGCATTTTCTAATCCTGCCCCCCGTAAAGAGTTACTACAAACTAGTTCCCCAAACAAATCTGTTTTGTGGGCAGGTGTTGATTTCACAGGCCTCATCTCATATAAGTTAACTTGTATCCCTTGATTAGCTATTTGCCAGGCTGCTTCACAACCAGCTAACCCAGCCCCAATTACATTGACAATTCTATTGGCCATTAATTCTACCCCTTCCCTATAGCTTCTAACTCTTTAGCCCTTTATCCTTTTTTGTTGCATTCCTTATTACTACATACTATTTTAGTTTCTTTGCCGCTATTTTTTTCAATCATAAAGGATTGGCATTGGGGGCATTTTTCACCTGTAGGCTTATCCCAACTAACAAAGTCGCAGGTAGGATAATCACTACAGCCATAAAACTTTCTCCCTTTTTTACTTCTTCTCACCACAATCTGTCCCTTTTGACATTTAGGACAGACAATACCGATTTCCTCAAGTAAAGGTTTGGTGCTACGACACTCTGGAAAACCTGGGCAGGCTAAAAACTTCCCATAACGTCCAAATTTTACTACATAATTTCTGCCGCATTTCTCACATATTTCATCGGTAACCTCGTCTTCCACTTCAATTTTGCCTATTTCCTCTTCAGCATGTTCTAAATCTTTCTGGAAGCTAGAGTAAAAATCTTTTATAACATCCTTCCATTTCGTAAAACCCTCGCTAATTTCATCTAATTTACTTTCTAAATTAGCAGTAAATTCTATATTAACTATGTCTGGAAAATATTCCTTTAATAGTTCATTAACAACAATACCTAATTCTGTAGGGTGAAATTGTTTTTCCTCCCGCACTAAATAACCCCTGGATAAGAGGGTATCAATAATAGGTGCATAGGTACTAGGCCTACCAATACCTCTTTCTTCCAGCATTTTTACCAGGGTTGCCTCGGTAAATCTGGGAGGCGGCTGAGTAAAATGTTGTTTGGGATCAAGTTTCTTTAGTTTTAAGTCTTGCCCCACCTGAACTTCGGCAAGTATTTCCTCCTTTTTATCCTCCTCATCTTTCCCTTCAACATATACTTCCATAAAGCCTTTGAAAACAGTAACAGAGCCGGTTGCTACAAATTCATAATCTTCCACCATTATGCTTACCGTGGTCTGTTCTAATATAGCCGGTGCCATTTGACTGGCTAAAAACCTTTCCCAAATAAGCTTATAAAGTCTAAATTGATCCCGAGTTAAAAACTCTTTTATAGCATTGGGTTCTCTTAAAATAGAAGTAGGACGAATACACTCATGAGCATCTTGACTCTTCCCTTTACTTTTAGATT
>JAAZJU010000026.1 GCA_012800195.1 Clostridia bacterium | reverse complement strand
CTTTTAGTCATTATTTCCATGCGAGACCTGGCCTCTTGTGTTTTTGCATTGGAGACAAGAATACAAAATGATTCTAGAGCTCCCCTACCCACTCTACCCCGAAGCTGATGAAGTTGAGCCAAACCAAAGCGCTCAGCATTTAGAATAACCATTACAGTGGCATTAGGGATATTAACCCCAACTTCAACAACAGTAGTAGCAACTAAAATATTCAATTCGCCCTTTCTAAAGCTCTCCATTACTATTTCTTTTTCTTCTTTCTTAACTTGTCCATGGATTAAGCCTACTTTATAATCGGGGAAAACCTCAGTTGCCAGAATTCTAGCGGTTTCTGTAGCATTGATTAAATCGAGTTTATCTGATTCATCCACCAAGGGACAGATAATGTAGGCTTGCTGACCTTTTTTTATTTCTTTTCTAATTAAACTATAAACCTCATTTTTCCTGTTCTCTGTTATATGATAGGTTTTGATAGTTTTTCTTCCTGGGGGCAATTCATCTATTATGGATATATCCATATCCCCGTATAAACTAAGGGCTAAAGTCCGGGGTATGGGTGTGGCAGTCATAACCAATACATCGGGCTGAACCCCTTTTTCTTGTAAAGCCAGTCTTTGCTTCACTCCAAATCTATGCTGTTCATCAATAATAATTAGGCCCAAGTTATGAAAGGAAACATCTTCTTGAATAAGGGCATGAGTACCTATAATAATTTGTCCTTTTCCTGATAATATTTTGTTTAGTTTTTCTTCTTTATCCTTTTTACTAATACTACCAGTCAATAGTATGGTTTCTATATTTAATTTGTCGAGGATTTCCTTTAAATTAAGATAATGCTGTTCAGCAAGGATTTCTGTTGGAACCATTAAAGCTCCTTGATAACCTCCACTTACAGCTTTGATTAAAGCCCACAGTGCCACCATTGTCTTCCCAGAGCCTACATCTCCCTGAATTAAGCGATACATTACCTGAGGACTTTCCATATCATCTTCTATTTCTTTAATAGTCCTTAATTGAGCCTTGGTTAATTTAAAAGGCAAGCTCTCTATAAACTTTTGGGTTAAATAATTGTTTTTTTCGTGTTCAATACCCTTTTGTACTTTTATCAAATTTCTGGAGCTTTTTATCCCCAAATGAAATATTAATAACTCGTAAAACACCAAGGTATATCTAGCTCTTTTTAGGCTTAACCAATTTTGAGGGAAATGTATTTCCTTAATAGCTATGTTTAGTGGTAATAAATTATATAGCTTTTGTAAATTTAAGGGAAGTATTTCTTCCAATAGCTGGATATAATTTTTTAAAGTGTCTCCTATTAGCTTTCTGAGAAGTTTCTGATTAATACTCCCAGTCAAAGGATAAATTGGGATAATTCCGCCTAAATTTTGCGTCTTTTCATCTTTAGAAAGTATTTCGTAATCACTAACTATTATTTGTTTGCCAAATTTGAAATCCACTTTACCACTTACCAAAATAATTTTTCCTGGTTTAAAATTTTTTTGCAAAAATCTTTGATTAAAGAAAACAGCTATTATAGTATCTTTTCCATGAGCCAAGTGCACCCTTAAAATATTTAGTCTTGGTCTTGGACTCAATACCTCGGTTTTAATTACTTCTCCTATTATAGTAGCTTGACTAGCATGTTCTAATTTATAAAAATCCCTAGTAACTGTTCTATCCTCATATCTTTTAGGAAAATAATAAATTAGATCTTCGATGTCCCTTATACCTAGTTTGGCTAAATCCTTTATTCGTTTAGGACCAACTCCCGGTAAGTCAGTTAACTGTGCACT